>NZ_CBDDRA010000001.1:0-243848 GCF_965232925.1 Tumidithrix helvetica PCC 7403 | reverse complement strand
GATAGGTACTTNCCTGAGAATAGCGATCGCTAAATTCCACATCAATTTCCAGCGCTTTGAGGTAGTTCGCTTTTGCCTCTTCCCATTGCCGCAACGCTTGAGCGACTGATCCCAAACCTATATAAGTTACTGACTGAGAATAGCGATCGCCAAATTCCACATTAATTTCCAGCGCTTTGAGATAGTTCTGTTTCGCTTCATCCCATTGCCGCAACTCTTGCGCGACTATACCCAACTGGTGATAGGTGCTTGCTTGAACTAATCCGTTTTGCCTTTTGTCTAAAGACTGAATATATTTTAGGATTTGCAGATTTTTCTCATAACTTCCTTTTGCGCTATCGAATTGCTTAGTATACAGATAGCCATATGCGAGCAAATCAAGTACACAAAAATTTTCATATTCTAATTCACCTTCAATAAGCTCTGAGGGATACTTTTCTAAAGCTTGATTTACTGATTCAGCGATTTTTAATCCACTTTCGACATCGCTGACAACTCTAAAATATTTAGCAAGGCAGAAGTAAATGCTGATGCTTTCTTGCTTCTCAATGGAGATTTGTAGTGCCGAGTAGAGATTTTCGTATTCCAGACGGCAAAAGGAAGTGCCTAGTTGTTTTTCCTGCGGGGTTTTGGACTCCATCAAATTGTTGTAATAACCTGCCAAGCCGAGATAGTGATTTTTAAAACCTTCGCTTAGCGCTTCGCGGGTTGTAGCTTCTACTCCACTTAGTCGAACTTGCAAAAAGTAGGGAAACACTGGTTGAATCGTTAACAATCGATCGCCTTCAGCCATTGGAGAAAGCAATCCCCAATTCATCGCTTCTTGAATCGCATCATCAAAATTCGTAAAATCGTAATCTTGAAAGGGTTCTAACTTCTGCAACTCTGCCGCATATGAATGAATCACATCACGACGGATAAATCCACTAAAAGGCGCGAGGCAAAGCAGTAACTTTTGGGCTGACTCCGAGAGATTGCTATGGGAATATTCCACGCATTTGAGAATGCTCGAAGTCTTATCCTCACCATCCTTATCGCTGCCTTTGTCCAGATCGATATCCGCCGCTTGCAATGCCGTTAAAATCTGTTTCGGCGTTTGTCGCTTTAGATTTGCCAGCACCACCTCCATCGCCAAGGGATACCCCGCCAGCACCTTCATTAACCGCTTAAAATCCTCATCTGCCCGTACTGACTCGATCCGTTCTGGGGCGACATGCTGCTCTAAAATCCGATCCGCCAAGAGCGTTCTCGCTTCTAAATCTAGACCCTGTAAGCCGTAGATATTGCTCTTAAACACATCCTTCAGCCATTCCTCCCCACTGCGCGAGCCCAGTACCACCTTGGTTTTACCGCCCACCAACTGCCGCAAAAAGTCGCGCAATTTTTTCTGCTCCGACTCGTTCAGCGTATTCGCGATCGCCAACTGTTGCCCCGTCACCGACTCCAGATTGTCCAGCATCAACACGTAGTTCTCAGATTTCAGCTTTTGCCCCAGCTTTGCCAACTGCGCCACCAAATTCATCGCGGCAAACTTGGCTTGCTCGAACCTGTCATAGACCTGCTTGCCAATCTCAAAAATAATTTGCTCCAGCGTCCACGCCTTCTCGTCATAGCCGAAATAAAACGCATCCTTGGCGAAATTTGTCGTAACCCACCACTGGCGTAAATAGTTGAGCAGCGTCGTCTTACCCGTGCCGCCCATACCCCGCAACAGCAACGCATTTGACTTCAGCAACGCCTTCTCGATTTTGAGAATTTCTAGATCTCGTCCCACAAAGCCATAGTTGGGTGGCTCAAACCGATAGAGACTGCCCAGCCGTTCGTAATATTGCTCCTCCTCCGCAGGGGTAAATTCGCATAAATTTAGATCGACGGCATCGCTGGCATAGACTACGGGCAGCAGCCTATCTTCTAAGGTAATTGCCGTATTAAAATATCCCCGTCGCTGCTTATCGTGAAACAGTTCTTGCCTCCCCATACGCACGGCGCGATAGAAATCCCGATTAGCAAACAACTCCTCATAGAGCCGCCGCATGAACAACTTCGCTGCCACCGTTGTCACCGAGTAGCCCATCGCTACGACCGCCTGCATTCCCGCCGCCATCAACTGACTGCCCAGACTGGTTTCGTTAGCACATTCGGTGGTACAGCTCAACTGCTTCGCCGACTGACAAGCATTGAGAATGCAGACAGGAATCTGCTTCCCTGTCAGCAACCCCGCCAAATCCGTCGCCTCCACGGGCACAGCCTGTCCCTTTTTGTCGCCATCAAAAAATAAAAACGCCTTACTCCCCGCATATTCAACCAAATCGCCCAAGCCATAGCCGCGCTGATAGAGATAGCGATTGCGCTTCAGCCCCATTTTGTAATCGGCGTAGGTCAGCAATGCCCCATGTCCGTCAAAATGTAGAATGTGATAGTAACCCGCACCCCGCTCTGTCAAACGCTCCACCAAAGCTTTGTACGTGGCGGGACGCAAAATCTCCACATTTATCCGCAATTGTGCCGAATCAACCAGTTCCACCAACGTGCGCGAAATCGTGCGATAGCCAACATCATCCTCTTCGTCGGGACGCGCCACGACCAGCAGTACATTCACCACAGGCGAGGGTTTCACCTGTGCGGGCATCGTAGTGGGGCGCGTATATTTCCGCACGAGCCCACAGTCCACCGCAAACGGACGCGGCAACTCAGGATCGCAGAGTGCCTCCCAGTGCCAAGCCTGAAACTCTGGCGATGCGCCAATAATCTCAATTTGCAAATTCATCAGATTGGACAGCAGGCGATCGTAGGCATTGTAGGCCTTGCGATCGCGAAACACCTGCTCGAACAAACTCACGCCATACTCGCGCACGCTCTCTGCTGCCGACTGCGCCCTGACCAAATCTACCAAGGGCATTCGCAGCCATTCCTCAAAATACCAACCCAGATCGGCTTCTTTCTGAGGCTCCGCCGCAAAGGGTGCGAGAATCGCGATCGCATCGCCATAATCCTGCCCGTCAATACTCAGGGTTACAGTAAAGCCATCTTCAATTTGCTCTTTTTCCCGAATCTGAATGACAGACATAGCACCACTACAATATTTCTGCTTTCAGTTTAACCGACCGTCGGATCTGACATGGAATGCCCTAAAAAACGCCGGTTCGGGATAAGAAAACCTGAAACGCCTTATGCATCCCACGGATCCCCCCCAGCCCCCCTTGAAAAAAGGGGGGAGAACTCACTTGTCCCCTTTTGCAAGGGGGATGCCCTATCGGGCAGGGGGAGCAAACCCCTCGGTTCCAGCAAGTTGGCTTGCTTTGTTCCGAAGTCCTTAACCCGAATTCACCTTAAGATCCAAATAAGCTTCAAATATCACTAGGAAATCTAGTTGGTCATATTACTGATAATCGCTGGCGTGAAGTGTTTCTGCTTACTGTCGGGATAGCGCCGAAAGCAGATCATTTACTTGATACCATTTTCAAAAAGTGATGCAACACATCTTTTTGAAAAGACCGCGCTCCGCGCGGAACACAAAACCCGATCTGTCGCAATTTCAAGAGAAATTGGTATGACTTAATGAAAGAGAAGATCAAGCGTATATGGGCGAAAGAAGAGAAAATACAGCTCTTTTTACAGTGGATAGATAAGAAATCCCAAGAAGAGAGATCAAGATTGGTAAACTTTCCGCACAAGCTTTACACTCTTCGTGAATATTACTTTACTCGCATTCTTGCTTGATCGCGCTTTTGACGGAGAGCTTGAACTTGCTAGAGAATTTGAACGTGAACGCAACATTGCCAGCAAACAAGTGGTCAAATGTGCAGCCCAATTCACTTCTTCTCTCGACCAAACCTTTATACTTGAAAGTACATTCGCTCAGAAATGCAAACAGAATCCACACCATGCTGCCACATTAGGACATGATAGGCGAGCGAAGCCAAAATTACCCAACAAACCTCCGATTTTTTGTACTGGACTTGCTCCAATCTGAAATCGCTAGTCCCAGCAATCATCTTCAATATTTTTGCTGGGCATCGTAGCATTACATAGATTTGCGCGATCGAGCTTCGCTTCAGCGAGATTCGCAGACGATAGATCGGCTCCTTCAAAGTCAGATCCTTCAAGGTTGGCTTCTCTAAAGTTGGTATCGCTAAAATCAGCTCCTTTAAGGGTGGCATCGCAGAGATTTGCGACAAAAAAATCGGCTTCTTTTAGATTTGCGTTACTGAGGTTAGCATCTCTAAGATTGGCAAAACTGAGGTTACTTCCACTGAGATTGGCTTCGATTAGTACTGCACCCATCAGATTTGCGTTACTGAGGTTGGCACCACTGAGGTTAGCGCCAGTGAGGTTAGCTTTATATAGATTCGCGCGACTGAGATTCGCTTTAAATAAGTTGGCTGCAATCAGATTGGCTCCGATCAGATTGGTCTTATGGAGATTGGCTCCGATCAGATTGGTCTGGTTGAGATTAGCGCCGATCAGATTGGCTTTACTGAGATTGGCGACAAAAGCACTAAACCTTTCGCCCTCTTTACCATCTGTTTCCAACCATTGCTTATGCTTGTCCAACTTTTGTTGGAGATCTTGGATGTCCATAAGTAAGTATCCCACTAGCGCACTAAGACTATCTTTTCATCCCAACCGCAAAAAATTGCGTAGAGTTTTATATATTACAAACCTAACACCAATTAGATACTCGCCCCTTACACAGTTTTCGCGACACATTTTTAGATCTCATTAAAACTGCTTATCATCAGTAAATCCAAGGAATCAACTTTTTAACTGCAGAACGATAGTTGACATAATCGGGAAATTTTTCAGTAAGCCAAACTTCTTCTTTGTTTGCCTTCGCATCAAAAAATAACAGCAAAGCGATCGCGCCCAGACCATGCACGACACTCATTTGCCAACTGGCATAGGTTAACGCCAAAAAGACAACGCTGCTGTATAAAGGATGCCTGACCATAGCATAGATACCCGTTTGCACGAGTTGTCCATCCTCTCTAGGATGCGGTAACGGTGTCAGATTTTGCCCTAGATCGAAAAGCGATCGCCCTAGCAAAAGTATTGCCCAAAGCCCAAACGCTGTCGTCAAGCTCCAACTGGTATATTGCCAAACAGGTGCGTCATCAACGATGCTCGGTCGGTAAGTGGGTAAGACCGCGAAAACGATGAATAAAATTATCTGAGCAATTACCCAATATTCACCGCGCGAACCACGCCACCAATCACCCGTAAAGCCCATATCTGATAGTAGTTTCATAGGTCATCCATTAGAATAAGCCTTTCATTCTTTATGCTACCAATAACACCCGCCCAATCGCTATCAAGAAAATACTAATACCAATTTCTCTTGAATTTGCGACAGATCGGATTTTGTGTTCCGCGCAGAGCGCGGTCTTTTTGAAAAGATGCGTTGCATCATTTTTTGAAAATGGTATAACCAAAGGGATCTGGGACAGGCCGCACCCCCATTTGCCGATCTATTAGCATCCCCCACCACGCCAAAACAGCAGAAGGGGCAATTCATGAATTGCCCCTTCTGCTGTTTGCTCTGCCTTTCTTTAATGCCAAATTCTGCGCCAGAAGGGAATTTCTTGGGTGACGGGTGAGATATTCATCTTGCGGCGAATTTCCCAGAGATTCCATCCTGTCAGCTTGACCAAGGTCTGGGCTTCTTGCTCGAAACGTGCGGGTAAAGCCTGCTTATATTGCTTCCCTGCTTCGCAAGCAGCCGCTCCTTCAAAGGGGTGGCGCAGAATATAGCGACCTTGAAAGAATTCGTTATTAGAAGTTTCCTTAAAAATTAGATCCTCAGGAAACTTGTCTCTAGAATAGCGAACGTGAAGGCGGGTAATAAATACGCGATCGGAAGTTTGCTGCGGTCTTCTCGATCGAAAAGTGGGAACTCCATTGTTAGCACTTGGGGTGTCAAGCCAAAACACACCAGCTTTTTTCAATTCCTCCTGTGAAAGAGGCTCAGCCGAGCAGGGATCGCAGCTTGACATGTCCCAAGCATATTCCATAAAAGCAACTTTCCGATCTTCGCGATTGTAGGCGGTTTTGAACATTGCCTTGTAAAAATCGGGAAACTTTTGTTTTACGTAAACTGGAATCTCGGCATCCGAAGGAACCTTAACTGTGCGGTAATTAATCACCTCTGCCTGACCTTTGGGCGAGAGAATGTAAACCAGTAAGTCCTGATCGCCTGAAGCGTTCACCATCCCCAAACGAATTGGCAGCATAAACTTAGGCGACTCATATGCCATCATCAAGGGTCGCAGGTACTGTAGTCCCGTTTTTTGTTGTTCGCCCAGATTTACCTTGGCTACAAAGAATTTCATATTTTGGCGAATGTAGGGTTGCAACAGTTCGCTCGCCCCTGGGGGAATGCGATAGCCATTTTCACTCAGCCAAGTTTCCAATCCGTCAGACTCCTTCGCACCGAGGATAAGAATGTCATATTCCCCAACTGTGAACTGCGCCTCTACCGTTACGCCTAATTCTTGCAGTCTTAGTCTAGCTCCTCCTGAGTCCATGGAGGCTTGTGTGGGTTTATTTTTAGATTCGAGATCGTAAAAATATTGGGCACAGGGATCGGAATCGAAATATTCCACCAATCGAGGGGCACTAAAGGCATCCAGTCGCTCGATAATCTTGCGATCGCCAATATGTACCTGCTCTTTTTCTAACAGAACAGGTACGGGCACAACGAGGGCAAAATCCTTGAGTTCGCCCTGATAGTCGTTTGCCATCGTTAGAATCGTGCGCTTGTCATCGCGGGCAATGACGACTTGCGAGGCTTTGTTATAGAGCGAGGCATCGGCTTTAGCCACGTAAAAGCCGCAAAAGGCAAAGGCTGCGATCGGAGAACCAAAGAGTAAGAGACAGACCAGAGCAAAGCTGAGCAGAATTCGCAGTAATTTCATAGCCGAGCTGATGAGTTTCGTGCTTAAGTATAGCCCTCCACTTTCGATCGGACAGTCGCTGTTGCATTTTTGGTAACACACCTAAAACTGAGTGCGATCGCCAACTCAATCGGGAATCGAAACTTAGGATCTCAAAGTGTCGAGCGAATCCAGTTATTTGCTGCTGAACTCTCTAGCGGTTTGGAAATGTAGTAACCCTGTACAGATTGGTTGCCCATTTGGGTAAAACACTCAAGTTGTTCGGCTGTTTCCACGCCTTCTGCCACGATGCCAATGCCCATACCGTTAGCCAGTCGTAAGATTGTCTGAACGATGCGCTGGGTTTTTTCATCTTTCGTGAGTTCTTTAATGAAGGCGCGATCTATCTTAAGCACATCAATGGGAAGATTTTGCAAGTAACTAAAAGAAGAATACCCCGTACCAAAGTCATCAATATAAACTTCTATACCATTGTTACGCAGGCTTTCTAGCTTTAACCGTGATGCCTCTAGATTTTCCATCAACACTGTTTCCGTAATTTCGATCTTCAAGCAGTTAGACTGAACGCCTGTATCTTGGAGAACTTGTATGACTCGATCGATAAAATCATCTTGACTGACCTGTAAAGGCGAAACATTGACACTGACATAGAGAGGGGATGCTGTGGGAAATTCCTCCTGCCATCGCCGCAGTTGGTGGCAGGCTTCATAGAGCACCCACTTGCCAATGGGAATGATTAAACCCGTTTCTTCGGCAATACCAAGAAATTCGAGGGGCGAGACAAAACCACGAGATGGGTGAGACCAGCGTAAAAGCGCTTCAAACCCTATGGTTTGATTATTCACCACAGATACGATGGGTTGATAGTGTAGTTGAAATTCCTGCCGTTCTACGGCTTTTCTTAAATCCTCTTCTAACTGCAATCGCGTCAAGGCACCCAAGCGCATATCTGGATGGAAGATGGAGTATTGACCGCGATTCCATTTTTTGGCATGATACATGGCAAGATCGGCATCTCGTAGGATTTCTTCCGCAGAGGTATAGCTTGTGTTGTGAAAGACAACACCAATGCTTGCAGAGGAAAACACAATGCGATCGTCAAGGCTATATGGTAACTTAAGTTCCGCCATAATTGCTTCAACAACTTGCCTTGCCGTACTGCTCTCGGCTTCTTCTAAAAGAATGACAAATTCATCGCCACTAAAACGAGAAACAACGTCACCAGCTCGTAAGCAACGTAGCAAGCGTTCTGAAATCATCACTAGCAGGCGATCGCCAAGGGAATAACCAAGACTATCATTCACAGATTTAAAGCGATCGCAATCGAGAAAGAGAATCGCAAAGGAAGAGGATGTCCCACTCTCTACACTAGCCATAATATTGCTAAGGCATTCCATAAAGCCTGCACGATTGGGCAATCCAGTCAAAGTATCATGGAGTGTGGTGTGTAAAAGCCGAGTTTCAGCATTTTGACGCTCTTGTAAGACTGTCTGAAAGGTCTCAAGCAGAGATACTTGGTGAATGTCGATCGCAAATCGAATAGCTAGTCGTTCTAAAAACTCTAGTTCCCATGGTTGCCACTTGCGTACAGCCGAGCATTGATGTACGATCACTAACCCCCACAGGCTTTTGCCCTTAGGAATCGCGACAACGGCAGTAGATCGAACCTGAATGTTCTTTAAAGACTCGGCAAAACTAGATTTGAGTTGGGTGTTTTGGATGTCATCAATCGATTTGCTCAAGCCATTTTGATAAGCTTTTAACCAATCTAAATCATAATATATGGGTGGAAGTGGTTGTCCTAAAAGCGACCATTGTTCTGATGCAACAGATTCAAACGAGATAAGTTCGCTCCAGCCAGGGGTAAAACGGTAGACAATCACTTGATCGGCTTTAAATATTTGCCGAACTCCCAGTGCGGCGATTTCAAGCGACTCCACTACATCCATAGACTGTCGCATCTGGCTCGATAGTACTGCTAAGAGGGTATCGATATCAGGGGACTCTTGAGATGGTGGAGCGATATTTGCATGGAGGGTATGGAGGAGATCGGCTTTTTCTTGCTGTAGGGTTTCCACCTGTTGTTCTAGCGCCTGAATAATATGGATAGTACGATTGAACTGTTCGGAGAGGCGATCGCAACTGCGTTTCATGGCATACAAAGATTCTTGAAACTGAGTTGATAGATTGGGACTCTCCCTTATTTTTTGAATATGCTCAAGCACCATGTTGAGATGGTTATAGAATCCTTCATTCATTATCAATCCCCCAGCTACTCATAGTTATTTTGCAAAAATCTCTTATTCCTACAGATCCCCGACCCATATTCTTGATGTCCATAAGCCCCTATAATCCCAAGACCTTCTATTGAGTAACGAAGTCATCAAGGTGAGAAGCATATAATATATGTTTTCTAGTTTATCGTCAGAATAAAAATCCACACATAAATGTGTAACTCATAGACATTAAAGAGAACAGTTAGGCAAGTCAAACAACAGTGTTAGAATTTCTTGTTTTTCGCGATTGATTATGTTTTTTGGTGATTTTTAAGTAATTATATGGCAGATTTCTTGCAATATATCTCTCTATATTGCTTTAACTACGATTCTCATAAAGATTGTGAAAGTTCTATATAAAAAATACCTTTATTTTAGGAAAGATTTTGACTAGTTCTAGCTAACGCAAATCTAATTGAAATTGGGATGAAAATGAAACGAGCGATTTAAGGCTCGATCTGCCAAAGCCCGCTTCCCAAATTGAGAATTTGCATTAAGGTGCGATCGGATACAGCGCCAGATTGCATACAAACCGTGCGGAAGCAAACGCTTCCATCTTCCAGTAACACGGAATGATTTTGTGGCATCGATCTGACTTTCGAGATCGTTCCCAAACTGGTGGGGGTTTGCCAAGTAATTCTGAGTGCCAGGCCCTTTTTAGTAAGTCGATCTAAGTATTCATAGCGATCTTTTTTAAAGCTTGGCACGCCCGTATGATTAACAATCTTACCGTCGGTAATCATGGCATTTGGTTTTGTCCCATCCTTTAAAATGTAGGCAACTTCGATGGGATTTTGTCCGTATAAACTATTCCGAAATAGAACGCATCCCTGCTTAAATCCCTCAGGCAAACTATGAAAGGCGGGAGTAGGGTAGCCTCGCCCCACAGGTAGTTTGAACTGTTCCCATAAGGCACAACTCTCAGAACTGGTGTCGGGGAGACTGGCAGTGCAGCCTGCGCGATCGAATTTTTCGAATAGTTGAAACAACTCTTTAGCAGGTTGACCAGTACCAAGGTGTGTTGGGTGCGTCAAACCTCTGGGAAAGAAATAAGGATTCATCACAGGTTGCTGAGTTTCGAAGGTTTGGACGATTTGGGCAATTCCCAAACTATGTCCCTGTCGGATAATGACTAAGTTGTCATCCGTAACGATCCGACCATTAGATATTTTTCCCAGCCTAAAGTCTAAATAACTACCACCATCCCCAGAACCATCCGCACCACTGCCCCCAAAAACAATACAAACTTGGTTCTTTACGGTTGAGGGGTAGATGGCAAGGTATTCCTCCCACCCAACCCAGCTACCTAGGAAATTTGCAACGGCTGGGTCAATTTGCGACCAGGTTTGCATAAAAGTACTGAGCTGTAGCCTTTGACTGGGCGATCGGCGATCTCGAAATGGTGGTGACGTCCTCCTGAGATCTACAGTTAGTCTCTGTAGTTCTTCATCAGTGGGTAAACGGCGAACCTCTGCCCAGATTGGTAAGGTCTGAACATCTAACCACACTAAGGCTGTAATTAAGGCTATAAGAAATTTCTTCATAGGTTTATAGCGCTTCTTAATTGTTTGCGTATGGACTTCAAGCCTGTGCAGGTATGATGCCTATACGACAAATTAATACAACTCATCTAGGATTGCTATACCGACTTTAAGAGGGAAAAACGATAGCGATTTTCATGTCAGAGGCAATAAAAAGTCGTTCTAAATTACTTTTCAGTAAGGTTTGAACTGCGCTTAGAGCGTGCTTGAGAAGTTCTTACCCCCCTTAATCCCCCTTTGCAAGGGGGATTAAGGGGGGTAAAAGTAGAAATTTATACGAGATACTGGACTTCTCAAACACGCTCTTAGTCAACAGAAAACCGCTATGCTTTCTTGGGGAATTTACTTATAGTGATGCCACACATTTTAGAGAACGAATCTCCATGACATCGGAGATGTAACAGGTTCCACCAAATTTATTTAGAATGGGTCTAATATGCTCCACTACGGGCTTAAGAAGTTCAGGCATACAAAAGGCAATGATGTAAACGTTCTCGCCCATCAACGTGTCTAAATCTTCCGTCGCTTCTCCTCGCAGTCCCTTGCCAGTCACATTGTGAATTACAGCATGACCGTGAACGCCTGACTGATCTAAACCATCTAAGATTTTATTGGTTTCAAAGGAATTGGCAATAATTTCTATTTTTTTGACAAGATGCATATAGTTATCTCCAGAATAATTCAATTCCATATAAATAGAGTGGGATTCCTACAATAATGTTGAATGGGAAAGTTACTGCTAAAGCAGTTGAAATATATAGACTCGGATTTGCCTCGGGAACAGTCATCCGCATTGCCGCTGGTACAGCAATATAAGAAGCACTGGCACATAAAACCGCAAACAAAAGGGCATTTCCCTGCGGCATCCCAATCAACTTAGCAATCAACAATCCAATGGCTGCATTCAGAATTGGAATCAAGATCGCAAAGGAGATCAGAAAAACACCTGTTTTTTGCAAGTCCTTAATTCTTTTTGCTGCTACCAAACCCATATCCAACAGAAAGAAGGTGAGAACGCCGTAAAACATTCCCTGGGTAAATGGTTCCAAAACTTTCCAGCCATGTTCACCAGTCAAAACGCCGATCAAAAGGCTACCAACTAGGAGAAAAACCGAACTGTTCAGAAAAGCCTCTCTCAACACCTCAGACCAAGCAAACTCCTTCTTTTCGCCTTTCTCTGTCGTAAATACACTTACAAGAATTAAACCGATAATAATTGCGGGTGATTCCATCAGAGCTAGCGCCGCTACCATATAGCCATCAAAGGCAATACCAAGCTCAGAGAGAAAAGCACTCGCTGTGATAAAGGTAACAGCGCTAATCGAGCCATAGGTTGCCGCGATCGCAGCCGCATCATAGGAATCTAGCTTGATCCTCAGAATAAAAAAGGTGTAAATTGGCACAAACACGGACATCAACATTGCCGCAAAAAGCGTGAGGACAACTTCCTGCGTGATGCCACTTTTGATCAGTTCTACACCGCCTTTAAATCCGATCGCAAACAGGAGATAAAGCGAGAGAAGTTTGGGGATGGGGACGGGAATTTCAAGATCGGACTTAACAAAAACAGCGCTCATTCCTAAAAAGAAAAACAGAATAGCGGGGTTTAGAATGTTGGATACAATTAAACTGGCATCCATGTCCACTCCTCCTCATATAGCAAGACCTGAAAATTTATAGAAATTCGCATCATAAAAAAAAGCAACGGCTGCAACATGATGTATCGCGTATCGCTACCTAATGTCAATGAATCCTCAAGCATTGTAAAGATCGGGCAATGATGCAACGTTCTGTCAAAAAAATTTTGAGGGTTTTTACCCCCTCAAAAAAACAAATAACGTCAGTTCGGGATAAGAAAACCTGAAACGCTATACATCCCAAGGATCCTCCCTAGCCCCCCTTGAAAAAAGGGGGGAGAATTCACTTGTCCCCCTTTTTCAAGGGGGATGCCCGATAGGGCAGGGGGATCAAACCTCTCGGTTCCAGCAAGTCGGCTTGATTTGTTCCGAAATCTTTAACCCGAACTCAGATCAAATAGCTTTCTAGATTCCGTATACCCATTAACGAATCTGTTGACGGGCGAGTAGAATTTCTAGGTAAAAATTGCGCCACCTTGCAGCCGTTGGTAATGATGATCGAATTCGGCTTTAAGCTGCGGGAAAGATTCTAGGGTGCAGTCTTTTTTGATCAACCGCTCGGCTGCCTCTCTAGCAATCTGATAAAGCTCTAGGCGCTTGGCTTCGTCACTGAGCCGATCTTCGATCGAGAATCCTGCATGTCCCGACTGCTCCGTGCCTTCATCTTTGCCCTTACCGCGCAGTTGAAAATCGCGTTCCGCAATAAAAAAGCCATCCTGCGATTGTTCCAAGACCTTCAATCGTTCTAGAGCCACCTCTGATTTGGCGTTACTCATCAGCAGACAATAGGACTGAGCCGCTCCCCTGCCCACCCTTCCGCGCAACTGGTGCAATTGTGCCAAGCCAAAGCGATCGGCATGTTCGATCAACATGACTGAAGCATTGGGAATATCAACCCCCACCTCTACAACTGTAGTAGCGACAAGAATCTCGGTTTCAGAACGGCGAAACTGATTAATTGCTTCATCCTTTTCGCTTGAGGTCATTTGCCCATGCAGCAAGCCAATCTTAAAGTTAGGGAAAACCACAGATTGCAGATGTTCGCGTTCTTGAATGGCAGCCTTAACATCTTCCATTTTGTCTGATTCTTCTACCAAGGGAAATACAATGTAGACCTGTCTTCCTTGGGCGATTTCGCGCCGCATCAACTCATAGGCATCTTTACGCTGTGAGGGTTTGAGCAGGGTTGTTTGAATGGGCTTCCGTCCAGGCGGTAATTCATCAATAATGCTCACTTCTATTTCCGAGTTGGTTAAATAGAGCGTGCGTGGAATCGGCGTCGCTGTCATGATTAGAACATGGGGATCTTCGCCTTTTTGCAGGAGCCGCGATCGCTGATCTCTACCAAACCGATGCTGTTCGTCAATTACCGCTAGCCCCAAGCGACAAAAGTTTACTGTGTCTTGAATCAAAGCATGAGTACCAATAATTAAGGGTAATTCCCCCGTTTCTAACTGACTGAGCGTCTCTCGTCGCTTTGCGGTTCTGGTCGAACCTGTCAACAGCTCGACGGGAATATAGAGCAAATTGAACCATTCCACAATTTTACGGTAATGTTGCTCTGCCAAAACTTCCGTCGGAGCCATCAGGGCTGCCTGATAGCCCGATTCGATCGCAGCGAGTAAAGCATAAACTGCCACAATGGTCTTCCCCGAACCGACATCGCCTTGAACGAGGCGGTTCATAGGTGTAGTTCCCTGCAAATCTGCTCGAATCTCGGCGATCGAGCGATTTTGCGCCCCTGTTAGCTGAAATGGCAAAATTGCTTCTAATTTCTCAATTAAATGGCTGCGCGGCACAAACTGAATTGCTTTTTGCTGATTGCGTCGATATAGCGACACCAACCGCCGATAGAAATATTTGTCAAAGGTCAGACGCACGATCGCTGCCTCTAGTTTTTCACTGTCATCGGGGTAATGGACTTGGGCGATCGCTTCTGCTAAACCGATCAGTTGATAGTCTTTGCGCAGTTTCTCAGGAATCGAATCGGGGATTTTATGGGCGATCGGCAAGCACTGAATCACCACGCGCCGAATCAATTCGGGGCTAATGCCTTCGGTGAGGGGATAGACGGGCACAACCCGACCGATCGTATTGGACTCGATCCGATCTTGGCTGTGATCGAGCACTTCGAGGTCAAAGTCCTCTAGGGTCAGTCCATACTTGCCGCGCTTTACCACGCCCGAGGCAGCGACTGTCGCACCTTGGGGATACAGACGTTTTTGCTGCTCTTGCCAGCCGCGATTGCTATAGCGCTTGCCAGCCCAAAACCGATTAAGTTTAATTTGCCCCGTGCGATCGCGCAAAATAATTTCTACAATCGTCAAATTAGGATTTTTAGGACTGGTAAAACAGCTATAACGATGAATTGTGCCAATTACCGTGACTGTTTCCCCGTCATTGAGGTTGCGAATCTCGATCTGGCGAGCATAGTCAATATGATCGCGCGGATAATAATTCAGCACATCTTCGACGGTATAGAGATCTAACCTTGTCAGTTTCTCCGCTACTTTCGGGCCAATGCCTTCAAGATATTGCAGGTTTAGATCTAGGCTGAGTGGTTTGGGTGCAGTTGTGCCAGTTTGTGTCGAATTCGATCTTGCTGAAGTTTGCTTTGTAGTTTGTTTGACTAAAATTTCAGTCTTAGGCTTTTTGGTAAGTTGTGGCGCACTTGCTGCGGAAATTTCTCGACGGCGGACATCGTAAAGTAACCGTCTTGTTTCTGCTACCAAATGTTGCCGTTGTGGTACTGGGAGCGATGCATATTTTGCATATTGGTTTGATAGGGTTTGCGCTTGTAAGCGATCGCTACTGTCCCAAACGGGAGGCAAATTTTGCCCTAAACTGAGGCTCAGAAAGTCGGCAAATAAATACTGCCTGCCCTGCAAATTCACAAACCCCCTCTCTGCCTCAATAGTTAAGGCTTGTTGAAGTCGATTAATATCGAGTTGCGAAGTAGAGGACTCCATCGGTTTATCATCGTGGGCAGGCTAAGGCTAAGTTCTAACATACCTGAAATTCGATGAGTCTGAATTCCTGCTTAGTTATAATAATTTCTAAAAAGATTGTTCAAAAAATAAGTTTAAAATATGAGTTGTATCAGTTATATAACACTAAACTTTTTCTACTATAAATATTAGGGAGTTTAAACTACAATTAGAATGTATATGTTTAAGGCTTACATAACCAACACCAAGAGCTTAAGTTCTTGGCTCAAAGCTCAAGTCATTTAAAACTGACTAAGAATATCTTCTAATCAACTTGTTTCAAAGGATTTAAGCTTGCAGCCTGCAATTCATTGCAGGTTCTCTGTATAGTCTTAAAATATTTAAAACTTGTTTCATAATTAAAACTTCAACCTGAACTCGATCGATTTAGCTAAATTGACTAAGCTAGGCAGAACAGTTCTTATAGGTAAATAATTGACTGTAAAACGTAAGTGGACTTGCGTTATAGGCGTAACAGCTATATAAACATCACAAGTTCAGCAAAAAGTTCAGCAAAATGGCTGGGACTAAAACAGTAATAAAAGCGATAAGTTATCACTCACGTTTTCGCAAACACCTGTGAAAGCTATTCTATGGTAGGGATATGGCAAGCCTCAAAAATGCAATTGAGGACATTGTGGTGTTTGAGGCAAAAGAACAACTCAAACGCCTAGGTAGTGTCGTCAGAGAACAGATTGATTTGAGCGAAGTGGTTGCCTATGCCCTCAATCGCTTACCTCCCCTGTACGCTAGTACCAGTCGAGGCTGGTTGCAACAACGTAAGCGTGCCAATATTGAGCTAAAACCCCAAATTGTTAGTTCCGTACAACATGCAATGCTAAACGTACGGCGCGATCCCCTACGGCGCTCTACACCCATATCTGTGGATGACCTCGATAGTCCTGCCCATGCCTTGGCAAAATTACAAAAGCTATTGGGTAAGAGTGACATGAAATGGAAAGATGTTGCCAATATGGTGCAAAAGACTTTTGATGAGTCAAAATCCTCATCAGAGTATGGTTACATGAGCATTTCCGATCGCTCTCGGGTCAAAGAAATTAAAGGCTATTTACAGCGGACAAAATCAGGCAATGATTCGCGTAGAAGTTTTCAAGATGCTGCCGTTATGCTTGAAGACCCTATGGACATGAAGGAGTTTGAATCCTACATGCTGATGACCAATTGTGTATTTACAAATATCTTAGAAAAATTGGTCATACAGGTTGCGCAAGATCAAACCCATCGTATGAGTTCGGTTTTAGCAAGACATGTCGAGATTGATGATGTCGCTGCCTATGCGCTTAATCGCTTACCTGCTATGTATGCTACCACTGAGAATGGTGTAGAACGCCAAACTCAAAGGGCAAAGCAGGAAATGTCCAATCAGATTGCTTCAACCGTAATTCAAGCCTTGATGACGCTGAGTAAAACCCCTCGACGTTTGGTTTCTCCCATTCCAATTCTCAAATTTGAGGAAGAGCGAGAACAGGCACTCACCGAACTAAGGCAGATTTTCCAGCGGGATGATATTACATGGCGAAATCTCCCACGTTTACTCGAAGAAGCCTTCGAACAATCTACAATGAGAGGTAGCAATTGGCGGCAACGCTGGAGAATGCTAGGGCAGATTTATCGAGAAATGTATTTAAAACCTGGTGATGCCGATATCTTTTTGGTTCAAAGTGAAGAAGGTGAAGTACTGCTGATTCAAGCCAATACAAAGGAGTCTTTTTGGATGCTTGCCGAACACTCTCAAGCTCTAGGCAGAAGTACGTTAAGGCTGTTTCCCTCTGTTGCTTATATAGAATTATCTTCGTATTTATTAGAAGCGCCCTTGACCTATACCAGAGATGAAATGGCAGCCGATGGAATTATGTAAGAGATGTTATCGGTTATCAGTTCATAAATTGAACCTGCTCTAACCTTCTCCCAACTAACAACTATTTTCTCACCCATCGATTAATTGCCTGTTCTAATTGCTCGGGCTGAAATGGTTTACTAATATAGTCATCCATGCCTGAAGCAAGACATATCTCGCGATCGCCTTCAAGAGCATTTGCCGTTAGTGCCACAATTTTAGGTCGCCGATCGGATGACCACTTTTGGACAAGCTGACGCGTTGCTTCTAGTCCGTCCATTTCTGGCATCTGCACATCCATAAAAATTAGATCGTAAATCTGCTTTTCTACAGCATCCAAAACTTCTAAGCCATTTGCCGCAATATCTGCATCATAGCCAAATTTCTTTAATAAACGTGCGATTACCTTTTGGTTTACGGGATTATCTTCAGCAATGAGAATTTTAATGGAGGAATATTCAGACAAATCTCCTTTCTCAAGAAGTGATGGCTCGGGATTAACTTTTTGAGTTGAGTTATCTTGTTCAATTGACACGTCTTTTGAGACCTTATGAATATTCGAAATTTCGAGATCGTTCAATGATTCTACAATATAGGATGATGAGCCTTTTGTTGAGAATTCTTGAGCATAGCTAGAATGGTTTTTAGCTTTTATGGTTGACTGTAGCAGTTTCGTAGGAATTGTAAACGAGAAGGTAGTTCCTTTTTGAGTCTCGCTCTCTACCCAAATTTCGCCCCCCATCATTTCTATCAGCCGCTTACAAATTACCAAACCCAAGCCTGTTCCACCAAACTGCCGCGTTGCTGACATATCCACTTGAGAAAAGGGCTTAAAGAGGTATTCTATCTTTTCAGTAGGAATACCAATACCAGTATCTCTGACAGCAAATAAAAGCTGATTTGGGGTATGAATCTTTACCGAGAGCGATACTTTTCCCGATCGCGTAAACTTAATCGCATTACTAATTAAATTCATTAATATTTGAC
Organism: Tumidithrix helvetica PCC 7403; assembly: GCF_965232925.1. NCBI lineage: Bacteria > Bacillati > Cyanobacteriota > Cyanophyceae > Pseudanabaenales > Pseudanabaenaceae > Tumidithrix > Tumidithrix helvetica. The sequence continues at coordinate 225,669 of NZ_CBDDRA010000001.1, read as the reverse complement.
GAAATCGTGCAAGATCTGTCTCAATTACTTGAGGTACTTCCGTATCAATGTAGGCTTTGAGATCCAAGTCTTTCTCTTTTGCTTTAGGCTCTAGCAATGCGATCGTCTCGGTAATACAGCTTTGTAAATCAAATTTTTGGATATGTAAAGATAGCTTGCCAACTTCGATTTTAGAGAAATCCAAAATATCATTCACAAGGGCAAGTAAACTGTTACTGCTAAGCTGAAGCGTTTCCACAAATTCCTGTTGTTCGTGATTGAGATGGGTATCTTGGAGCAAATGTGCCATACCCATTACGCCATGAATCGGCGTGCGAATTTCATGGCTCATCCTTGCCATAAATTCTGACTTGACGCGCGCGATCGCTTCCGCAGTTTCTTTTGCCTGTTGCAGTTCTAACCTCAGGATATTCGTATTTAAAAGCTCTTGAATGGTCAAAAAACCCGTTTTGACGACCACATAAACAAACAAAGCACCAAAGAAGAAAATCAAACCCGTCAAGATTAAAACAAACGATGTGATATTTAACGCAAATAAGCCCAATACCCCCATATAGCCGAGCAAAAAGAAAACCATGAGCGATCGCAAGATTTGCCAAACCTTTTGATACTTATTTTCTTTTAATAACGAGAGAATTCTCTTGGTTTCCCAAATGGAGAGAAACATGATGATGCCACCAAGAGCAATCAAAATTACTGTGAATACATTAGTCATCATCTCTCAAGTTGTAAGCACGATCGGGGCATCACAAGCTTCTTTTGTAAGAAGAATTCCTGTTTTACATTCATTGCATAAAACGATTGCAGAACTTCTATCTTCAACGATGTCGCACCCAACCGTTGATCGTAAAACGGCTATCAGCAAAAGCCTTTGAGGGACAAACAACAGGTAGCACTTCATGCATACAACGGCTTGGGAAAAATACAATCGTATTGTTGCGCGGTTGTATGGTTTTAAATGACTTTGCCCCCACTAAATAACCATCTTTAATTACACTATCATAAATCACCAATTCCCCTCCAGAAAAGGCTTTAGGCTCGCGGTGAAAGTAATAGACATAGGTTAGCTCTCGATTCGCACAGTCTGGACTACCATTGTCGTTATGAAGTTTGTAGTAGTTGCCATCGTTATGAGCCGTTAATTGTGCCTCGATATCTCCAACCGTGAAATTTTGAATCTCCAAATGGCTGATAATGTGAGGCATAATCGACCGCACGCGATCGATCATTAGATTGGCAAACTCTGGGAATGAGAAGAGATACATCGATCGCCGATAGAATGGATCGTTGGCTGAGTTTGTCGTAGGTACAAAGTTAGGTTCTTGATCGATTACATATTTAAAGAGCTGCCGTAATTGGTTCCATGTCAGCAAGTTATCAATTTGGGCATAGACAGAGGGAATAATTCCACTTTCAGATTCTTCCGATTCGTGGTGCTGGCTGTTAGAAGCTTGAGCCAATGATGCCGAACCATTGTGTTGGGATGCCTGAATTGCCTGATTTTGTCGAGGCTGTGTGTGAGATGAGGGGTTTTGGAGATGGCTTGGTAAAATCACCAGATTTTCTGATGATGGGATTTGGGTGCGCGCTCTCTCCACTTCTAGAGAACTTAGATTTTGGAACGCTAGGGTTTGGGAAGCTTGCGATCGAATGCTCCAAAAACTCAACTTATCCTGACGGCTCATCAGGGTGCAATTAAAGTTTCGCCATGCAAAACAATAAGATTCTTTCTTGTAAATAAAGGATGCCGTAGTCGCACTATCTAGCCCTAGAAGCAAACTTAATTCTTCAGTTGTTAACCAATAACCAGAGTCAGCAATATGTTGAACTGCATCAAGCTGCCGTACCAAGTTCTCAACCTTGACTAGATCGGGTTCGTGGATAGATTTAGGTGGAGGGGTAGTCTTCTTTGTACTCATGACAATGGCGATCGATACTCACAGCAATATATCAGTTAGTTGACAGTTGATAGTTAACAGTTGGCAGTTATTTAGGTGTCAGTATTGGAAAGATGGGCAATAGCCATCTGGTTCACTGATGGGGTTCAAACCGATGTTTATCAGGTGCAAGCTCTGCATCAGAAATTTGCTCACCCGTTAAATATTGCGATCTTGCTCAAAACTAAACTTATACCAATTTAAAGACCGATGGTAACAGATCTAGCATGTCCTTAGGAATTACAGTGTTTTGAATTTCCTATCTGTTGCTTTCACCAATTAAATTGGTATTAGTACTCAAGCCAAAGCCCATGTTATTTTATTCTGCAATCACCTCGAACTCTCCTACCAAAAGCTGATTGACTATTACTCTCTACGTTTTCAGATTGAATTTAACTTCCGTGATGCCAAGCAGTTTGGGGGGTTGGAAGATTTTATGTAAACCTCTGAAGTAGGTGTCACCAAGGCCGCTAATTTATCGCTTTTTATAGTGAGTCTCTCTCACCATCTCTTACAAGATTTTCGCCATGCCAATCAGGAGTTAATACCATTTTCAAAAAGTGATGCAACGCATCTTTTTGAAAAGACCGCGCTCCGCGCGGAACACAAAACCCGATCTGTCGCAATTTCAAGAGAAATTGGTATAAGTATTTTAGATTTGAAGGCAGGGTTTCGTGGATTCAAGTATGTGCAGGAAGTCCTGAAATTACTTCCGCAAAAATCAGACCCTATTTTATTGGCATCTATTTTTACCAAAGTTGCTAACTTAGGGGCTATCCACTCTATTCCTTCGTTTGCAGATACCCTTTGATTTGGCGAAGGTATTGTTACATTACACGACTTGGAGGGTTATTTTGAAAACCTGACGCTATAAGGGTTTCAGCTTGGAGTTAAAACCCTAATGTTCGCGTAAATACTGGCTTTTAGCCTTGTTTTTGATCGCTAACCTACCAAGTCGTGTACATTAAACTTATAGCGCAGAACACTGATCTTCTTTGCTACCTTGGACAATATTGCCACCACCTAGAGGAAAAGGTCGGTTTTCTTTGCATTGCAAATTGCCATTAATGCGATTGGTGTAAATGCGAAGACCACCAGTGTTTTGAAATGCTTGCAAACTACCGCCAATGCGATTGTTGTTGGCTACTAACGCCCCACGATTGGAGTCAAATTGTACATCGCCATTAATAGCTGATGCAGAAACGGTAGCGGCAATACCTTGCTTTACTTGAACACTGCCACCCACTGTTGAGTTAGCCAAAACGTTGACAGCAGCAGCATTTTCGCCTTGGACATTACCAATGATACGCGCACCTCGCGCATTCAATGTGGCATTAGACTCAACTATAACGGTTCCTTGCACACGAGTACGAAAGAGGGTGCAAGTTTTACCAGAAGGCACTTTGACGTTATCAACGGTAATTGCTCCCAAGGTTCCTTGACAAGAAATTTCTTCAGCGATGCTAGGAGATGCGGGAAGATTCAGCCCAGTAAAGGTTAACAAGGCGATCGCTGTAAAATGTGATTTTTTCATCTGTAGAACTATCCTGATTGAATAAAATTGCTGATTGGGATAAGTGAAGTTCTTAACTTCAACAATTTGTACAATAAGGATTGTTCGTGAAGGTAGTTTAAGAATTGCATGAGAGATTTCTTAGGAAATACTGAGGCGGTAGCCTACTCCTCTAATCGTCTCAATTACATCATTACCCAGCTTTTTGCGTAGATAACCCACATATACATCAACAATATTGGAGCTAGGATCGTAGTCGTAGCCCCAGACACGATCTAATAATTGGGCGCGGCTCAGCACTTGACCTGGGTGCTGAAAGAACGTTTCCGCTAAGTTAAATTCCCGTCCAGGTAGTTCAATTTCTTGAGAGCCGCTACAAGCCTTGCGAGTCCGTAAATCTAATGTAATATGCCCAGCTACCAGTTGCGTCGTTTCATCATTGTGATGGTTGTTATTTTTCTTAAGACGTAACCGTACGCGAGCTAATAATTCGGCAAACTGGAAAGGCTTGGTCATGTAGTCATCTGCACCACTCTCTAATCCTGCAACCTTGTCTTCAATGTCATTTCTTGCAGTCAGAATAATAATTGGTAAATTTACTCCTTGACCACGTAATTCTTCTAAAACATCAAGCCCATCTTTGCTAGGTAGTCCTAGATCTAATAGCAATAAATCGCATTCACCATATTGAATTAACTGAAGTGCGGCGTTAGCATTTTGGGCAACACTGGTGGTAAAGCCATGCGATCGCAATCCTTTTTCAATAAAAGCAGAAATTCTTGTCTCATCTTCAGCAATCAATATATGAGGCATAACATAATTTCAACTAGCGCTTGCTTGGTAAGACGACGGTGAAGGTCGATCCAGTTCCCAAATCGCTCTGAAGTTTAATCGTGCCTCCGTGAGCATGAGCAATCGATTGGGCGATCGCTAGCCCCAAACCAGAGCCATCGGATACGCGAATTTGGTGTTGGTTGCCTCGGCTAAAGCGCTTAAAAATATGTGGTCGATCCTCTGGGGCAATACCTTCTCCTGTATCTTGAACCCAAATTTGCACCTCTGTATTAGTGATGGTAGCGCCCAAGCTAATCCGATCGCTTGGATGAGTATGCTGAGTCGCATTGAGAACCAAATTCATCACTGCTTGGGTAATGCGATGGCGATCGCAATAGATTTGACCATCATCAACCACATTCAGTTGCCATTGTCGCGGCGCGATCGATTGAGCCTTTGCATATAGCTCAGACATCAATAGATTGAGGGAGATCGACTCTAATCGCAAAAAAGCAGGTTGTTCGGATTTGGCAAGCAAGATCAAGTCGTTCACCAAACGAGCCATGCGATCTAACTCGTCAATAACCAATGCGATCGCTTCATCCTGTTCTTGAGGATCGTCCCCCATCAGTTCGAGGTGACCACGAATGATAGTGATGGGAGTGCGTAGTTCATGTCCGATATCACTGGTAAATTGACGCTGGTTCGTAAATGCTTGCTCAAGCCGTTCCATCATGTCGTTAAAAGTATTAGCTAGCTCCACGACTTCCCCATTACCTTTAATGATGATGCGCTGGGTTAAGTCAGATTCACTAATATTACGTGCAGCTTTGGCCAGAGATTGTAATGGCTTTAAAATGCGTCCTGCGGTCAGCCAAGCGATCAAGGAAGCAATTACCAACACCCAGAGCATAATATTTGTAATAGCAGCCAGCATGTCTTGGACTTCCTCGCGCTCACCTGTAGTGATATGAGCAACTACAAATACCCCCTTAAATCGCTCATTGACATAGATAGGATAAGCCAAGTAAACAATTTCTCCCTCTGACGTTGTATTTTGTCCAAACTCTTGGTGAGTAATTTTTTCCCATTGTTTAACTAACTGGCTATCAGGTTGTAATAATTTAGGCAAGGCTCTAGAACTAGCATCATAGAAGCGACCATCTAGAATCGTAATAAAGAACTCGTCGTCCTCTGGCACATTGCGAGATAGGAATACATCGAATAGTGTGGCAACATTTTCAGCTAAAGTTTGCCCTTGTATCAGTCTATGCTCTGAACGAAGGATTTTAAACTCTTCTAGCTCTTGATACATAGAGTTTTTAACTCGCGCATCTAGCTCTACAAATAAAGTATGACGAATAGCCCCAATAGCAACTATTGTAGAACCCGACATTAAAACGATGTACCAAACTAAAATTTGAGTGCGAGCTTGGCTCCATAAACGTATGAGGCTTTTCTTCATCTTCCCTTTTTAGCGATTTCCACGCTTAACATTGCAGTGATAATGATGCTCATTTGACGAGTTGTTGTGTCAGCAATGTAGTTGGACAGACAATACAGCAGTGGTAGGATGTCAAACATGGGCTTTTGACGGAGATTTTGTTCTGATTAAACTCAGTTTCCTCCAAAAAACCTCTTGACTAAATGCTATTTTTTATTTCTTGGTGTGGCATACGTGTTGTTTTGTTATTTATCATAAAAGCTACATGACAACACTTGGGGTTAGTTTACAAAGCTTTTGGCGATCATCCTAAATATTTAAGCCCATCTATGCGTTTTATTCGATATGCGCTCATTTTAGTCCTTGTCTGCTTGTTGACCGTATCGGCTTCGTTTCTGCCATTTTGGCAAACCTTGAGGCAGGGCTCAGAGCAGGCATTGAGTCAAGGCATCGGATCTCCACTCATCGATCCTTACTTGGTGTCGGGGCGATTTGCGGAGGGTGAAAAAGCCATGTTGGCAAGACTGATTAGCAAGCCAGATGATGACAAAGCTAGATTTGGTCTGGGTGCTGTCCAACTGATGCAGGGTGTCGAGCACCTGATGCAGTCTTTATTTCGTTATGGGTTGCGGGACAACTCTTTTAGAACGTTTATCCCCATTTTGCGCTTGCCTGTGCCTGAGAACCCCAAACCCGAAGTCCTAACCTACGATCGCTTACAGAGCATTTTTCAAACTTGGGTGGCAGACCTAGCAAAAGTCCAAGCAACGCTTGAACCGATTAAAGATCCCAATGTAAAGCTACCCTTACGCGTGGGTTTGATTCGGCTAGATTTTGATGGCGATGGCAAAGCAGATGTCGAGGAATCACTTTGGAGGGTATTTGCTACTGTAACGGGGGCAAATATTACTGAAGCGGATGCGCGGCAATTTTTGATTGCCTTTGACGCGGGAGATGCTTTGTGGTTACAGGGCTATAGTCATGTGTTGGGCGCTTTAGGGGAGTTTCTGTTGGCATACGATCGCCGCGAGATCTTTGAAGCCTGTGCGCATATGTTTTTTGCCAAAGTTGACACGCCCCACAAATTTTTGTTTGAGGGACGAAACCTGCTTGAATCAGGCAGTGGAATTGATTTTGTCGATGCGATTGCGGCGATTCACCTGATGCGGTTTCCTGTAGCAGAGGCGCAACGAATGACAACTGTGTTAAATCATCTCAAGGCAGTGACGCAACTTAGTCGTAAATCTTGGCAAGCGATCGTGGCGGAAACAGATAACGATCGCGAGTGGCTACCCAATGCCAAACAGACAGGTGTGATTCCTGATGTCCGTATTTCGCAGGAGGCGATCGATAGTTGGCAGAGTTTTCTAAATGAGGCAGATACCTTGCTATCTGGCAAACGCTTAATTCCATTTTGGCGTAGCAAGGATAATAAATTGGGCATTAATCTCAGCCGCGTATTTACCGAACCGCGCACTATGGATCTTGTATTATGGGTACAGGGAACTGCGGCAACCCCCTATTTAGAGAAAGGGAAACTGACAGATTTCCAAGTCTGGAATCGATTGTTTAACGTGTTTGGAGGTAATCTGTTTGGATTTGCGATTTGGTTTAATTAGTTCTTTCTGTTCCGATTCAAAGAACTTGCATTGATTTGAAGTCCTTCCGCGTTTGGGAACTCCGAGGACATGGTCGTATCAGCCTTGTGAAGGATAATTTCAAAATTGCTGCATGGGTAGTTATGATTCGTTACAATTGATGATGTTCGTTACGATCGCTATTCCACAGTAATTTCTCGGATTTTCGACTAGCCCACTGCCCAATTCAATATGAGCCAGAGTAATTTACCCATAGATACAGAATATTTACAGCAAATCTCCGATGGCGATCTTGAATTTGAGTTGGAGTTGTTGCAAGTCTATATTGATGATACGCGCATTCATATTGATGCTACGAAAGCCGCGATCGCAGAGGGGGACTTTTTGAAAATTGAACAGGAAGCCCATCACATCAAGGGTGCAAGTGGCAATGTGGGGGCTAATGATGTCCACGCATTTGCCCTAGCGATCGAAAAAAGCGGTGTCAGTAAAACGATGGATGGTGTCCCAGTTCTTTTAGAACAACTAGAGCAAAAATTTAGTCTAGTTGAGTCTTTTGTCGCAGAGAGAGCCGCTTCAATCAATTAATCCCATTTTCTCCCATTTTCAACGACTAAACAATTCGGATGGGTTTCTTGTCGCGGTTACCTTGTAAGCAATCGTGATTTTCAATTAAAAAATCAATTGCTTTTTTTAGATCTTGGCGATCGCTTGTAGCAAAGAGGGTGCGATCTAAATCTACCTTTGCCAATTTCGTTTGCAGTTCGAGCCGCAATGATTCTTGATTAACAAGTTTGAGGATAAGTTGCGTGTATTCGACAGGAGTTTTGGCAACTAATTCGGGTAAGCCAAGTAAGCGCATCAGCCTAGCTCCAAAACGGTTGTACCACTTTTTTCCCTCTAGAGTAATCGTTGGTTTTCTGAGATACAAGCCGTCAACTAGACTATTAAAGCCACCGAAATGATAGGAGTCAATACAAAGATCGCCCTCTTCCATCAGAGCCATATATTGCTCGTAGGGCTTATGTAAATACAGTTCTATTTTATCTTTTCCTAATGCTAGCTCTAAATCTTTTGCAAAGGGAAGAAAGTCATTTTTTTGAAATAAACTATCACTAGCAAAAAATCGAAATAGCACTTCTTGCTTTGTATCTTTAATGATTTTTCCTAACAGTAAAAGTAGTGGATAGTTAACTTTCTGGGCATTCCAAGCGCAATTAATAATAATCTCAGATCGAGTTTTTTTAATGCCTTGAATCTTGTATTTAGGACAGGTAGGAATCACGCCAAACCCAGGAAGCAATACCAATCTTTCGGAATAATGATTCTCAGGATTTTTGATTGCCTCAGCCTCTACGCCACTGATAAAATAATCAATCTTTGAACCAAATGTACTCACAGCATGACCTAATCCGCAAATTTGCATGGGGGCAATGCGGAGATTAGACAAGAGGATACTTGCAGGTAAGATGCCAACGTCGGGATAATAGGCAACAGCAAAATCATTCGATTGCAAGGGAGAAATATCTAGGGTTCCATTCCTATAGGTAATATACTTAACTTCTTTAAAATCACTTGTGTCAAGATCGTCCCTTGGTTCGCCCAGATGAAATAACGTCAGTTCGCAATCTAAAGCTAAGGAAAAAATGAATTGCGACAACATACGATAGGATGAATGGCTAGGAAACCAAAATCCAGTAATCACAGCGATTTTGCGAGGCGTTAAGGTCGATGGATTTAATCTTTCAGACTTTAGGATTTTCGAATTCTGAATATTTGCATCTTGGCAAAACGGACTTGCTTGAATAGATTGGTTAATTTTTTGTTTGATCGCCCGATCGCGATCGCCATCAATATATGTTGTAGCCAAATAAACATCCTCGATTTTATAAAAATCAATGATGCGATCGTCGTTAAATGCCAAATGTTCTCTGAGATTTTGATAGACAATCTTGTTCGCTAAACCCGAACGATATATTTCAAAAAAGTAGGAATACCACAAGCAGGCAATGGGTGAATTCGTATCAAATAGCAGTTTGCGATCGAACTTAAAGCTATTGCGGGCGGAATAAAGTGTAAGTAGTTTGACAAAGTTTTGGGGCTGGCTTTTTAAAATCTCTAAATAAGCATCGGTTGTTTTAAAGTCAGATATCGTAACTAGGTTGGAAATTGTAAGATTGAGTTGAATAAATCGCGCTACAAAGCGATCGCTAATTACAAAATCAGGTTGCGTAAATAAGTACAGGAAATTGTTAACAAAAGCATTGATAAAATAAGATGCCTCAATATCAAGCCCAGCGTAAGTAATCCCTTCAAAGTGTGTAAGTATAGAGATAAACTGCTCAGACAAAGCATCATAGTCTTGAATCAAATAGAGATTGAGCCATCTTCGAGGATTTATTTGTAGTCCAGTTTCTTGAATTGAGGAATGATGACTTGAACCGTTTGGTGGACTTATTTGCGAATTATTAAACAATCTACCGAGCAAATTGCCTGAGTCACTGGAATTCATAAAATCTCATCAGAATCGGTTGGGTAGGGTTAAAATATTTGCACGCAAGACGCTCTCAATCAGAATATTCTAACCATATTGCGAACTTCCCATAGTACAAGATTTATCGAAAACCTCACGAAAACTAGAGAAAGTTCCTCATGCACCTGATCTCTTTACACCTAGAAAACTTCCGCCAGCATAAAAATACTGAGATTCATTTTCCCACAGGACTTACAGGAATTCTCGGCGCAAATGGATCGGGCAAAAGCACCATTCTTGAAGCGATCGCTTGGGCATTGTATGGCAACCAAAAAGGGGTAGCAAGGGGTGATATCGAGACCCTGATTTGGCGCTTTGCCCCTGGAAAATCCGTAGCAGTGGCGGAGTTGACCTTTGCGTTTAACAATCAGACCTTTACGGTCAAGCGATCGCAATCGAGTTCTAAAAGCATGGCAGAACTCAGACAGGGAACTCGCACGATCGCCAACTCGACCAAAGCCGTGAATGAGAGCCTATCAAAACTGCTTGGCATGACCCACCAAGAGTTTTTTAACAGCTACTTTACAGGGCAAAAAGACCTCAATTTTTTAGGTGCGATCGAAGGAGCCACCGATCGCGAACGATTTATCGCCAAGATGCTTAACTACGAACGCATTACCGAAGTTCAGGGAGCGGCAAACAAAGAGGGAACGATTCGCTTCGATCTGCGTGAGAAAGAGCGGCAAAAACTGCTTTTAGAAGGAAGCTTAGGGAACCTTGAGGCAATTCAAAATGAAATAGTCGAGCAGCAAGAAAGGCTAGCTGAGACCTCAGCGCAACTGGAGTCTGCGAATCATGGGTTAAATCAAGCTCTGGAACAACGCGAATCTCTCATCCCTCAGTTAGAGGCACTCGATCTCAAACGGGATACGTACACCAAGCTAGGAACCCAACTCAAAGTAGCGCAGGCAAATTTAGAACAGATCGATCTGCAAATCGAGCAACTCTCGCAAACGCGATCGCAACTTGCTCAAGCCGTTACCCAAAATGAAATCCTACGGCTAGAGGTGGCAAATTACGACGATCTCCTAGCCCAATATTCCGAGCAAGACAGGCTCAGACAATCTGCTGTCAAATCTCAGGATTTAGAAGCTCGACGGAGCAAACTCCAAGCTGAAGCCAAAGAGCTAGAGCAGCAATTGGAACAACTAGGGGATGTATCGGTAAGATTGCAAGCGAATCAAGGGGCAATCGCACAGGAACAAACCCAACTGCTAGCGATAGAAGCAGAAATTCAAGCGCAAACGCAGGCATGGCATGAGATGCAGGCAGATCTCAAAGCCAAAATCAAATCGGAACAGCAGAATCTCAAAAAGCTGGAAACGCAGAAAAATACAATTACCACCGCAGGACATGAAGGCAACTGTCCCACCTGCGAACGTCCCCTCGAAGCCGAATTTGACAATGTAATTGGGAATTTCTCCGATCAATTAACGCATCTACACAGTCACATTCAGGCATGGCAAACCGAACTCGCCGCGATTTGTCAGCCGCCTGAAGCCCTCGAAGCCATGCAAACTAAGCAGGCTGAACTGAAACAGAACCTGTCACAACGGCAAAAACAGCAAACTGAAATCGCTGCCGACCAGACAAAGCAGCAACTTTGGCAAAAACAAGGCGCTGCGAAGCAAACCGATATCGCCGATCTGACCTTAGAAATCGCCAAACTCCCCACTGGTTTTGATGCCCAGCAATACGAGCAGCTCAGCCAACAATTGCAAATCCTCAAACCCAAACACGAGGAATATCTGCGATCGGCGGACGCACCCCAACGCCTCAGCCAAGCAGAACAGCAGTTACAAGACAAAACGCAGGAACAGATGCGTATTGCCAAAGCGATCGCTGCCCTCAGCCAAGAAATTCAACAATTAGAATTTTCGGAAGAGGACTATCGCAATCTCAAACAAGCGATCGCCCATGCCACCCAACAACTCGAACAGGCACGGCAAAATCAAAATCAAGCCCAACGCGATGTTGCTCTGATTCAGCAATCCCTTGCAGATATCCAAAAGCGCGAAGCAGAATATCATCTCAAGCATAAAGAATTTCAAACTGCCAAAGCCGAACATGCGTTACTAGAGGAACTGGATAAGTCGTTTACGGAATTTCGCCAATATTTAACCGAACAAATTCGCCCACAGTTGGCTGAGAGTGCCAGTGAATTTCTCAAGCAACTTACTGATGGTCGTTACGATGCCCTAGAAATTGATGCCAAATATAATGTTGTGGTGCTAGATGGTGGCGATCGTAAACCCGTAATCTCTGGTGGCGAAGAAGATATTGTAAATCTATGCCTGCGTCTGGCGATCTCTCAGATGATTACCGAGCGCAGCGGACAACCTTTTTCACTGCTGATTTTAGATGAAGTCTTCGGTTCCCTCGATGATGGTCGCCGCGATAAAGTGCTTGAGTTGCTGCAAGGGCTAGAGCGTCAGTTTGAGCAGGTTCTAATCATCACGCACATCGAATCAATTAAAGAAAGCTTTAACCACACGATTCGCTTGGAGTTTGACCCCAAAGAACAATGTTCTTTTATAAAATAGACACAAAGAATTCACAGTAATCTTTTAGTTCTTAATTTAGTTTGTGACTACCTTCCCAACACACAATACAAACAGGCTAATTTTAGGCTTTTAAGCCGATAGCGTATGACTGAGGCTTCTGAAATAATTAAAAATAGTGTAAACCTTGTCAGAAGTAAGAACTGTAGTCATAAAACTAGCTACAATTGGCATTGAATTTTTCGTTCGTTAACTCTAAATTGTTACTTTCAGGTGTGGAATGAGAAATAGATATTGCTTGCTCTTATCGGCGATCGCTTCTTTAAGCGCTTCCTTAAACCTATCTCATTCGGCGCAAGCTCAGATCGCACCTGATGGTACTACGGCTACACAAGTTAATGGGAATGCGATCGCACCCACAGGATCGGGCACGATCAGCGGTGGCAACCTCTATCACAGCTTCAACGAGTTTAACGTTCCCCAATCAGGTGTCACCTTCAATACGGGAAACTCTTCCGTAAAAGGGGCGGAAGTTCAAAATATTATCAATCGCGTCACGGGTGGCAATCCCTCGGCGGTCTTAGGCATGATTGAAAGTCGCCAAGCCTTTCCCAATGCCAATCTCTATTTAATGAATCCCAATGGGATTGTATTCGGGCAAAATGCACGTCTGGATATCGGTGGATCTTTTCACGCTACGACAGGAACAGGCTTAGGATTTGACAACGGACAAACCTTTAACGTCGATAAGAATTCGCTCAGTTTCCCCAGTGGCGACCCCAAGAATATTCGCTTTGCGATTACTCAACCTGCGGGGATTATCAATCAAGGCAATTTATCGGTAGATACAGGTAAAAGCATTACTTTTACAGGTGGCACTGTAATCAATACAGGTACGTTAACGGCTCCAAGTGGGAATGTAGCTTTAACATCTGTGGCGGGGAATTCACAGGTTGAGTTGCGATCGCCTGATGCGGTCTTAGGCTTACAAGTCACAGCCAATGCAATTCCCACTAACTGGAGTGGCAAGATTACAGAACTACCAAAACTAGCAGAGTTGCTTACAGGGAAAGTACCCGAAGCCGATCGCGTAGTTGTAAAAGCCGATGGTTCACTCGCCCTAGTAGCGAATCCCGCCCCAACCGATCTTGCAGTCACAAATGGCATGGCGATTGTTTCAGGACTGATTGATGTATCAACTCCCCCCCTTAAGGGGGGGCAGGGGGGGGTAGTTGGCATCTTTGGCGAGAAAGTAGGACTTGTAAATGCTCGAATTGATGCATCTGGCTTAAATGGCGGTGGCACAGTTCTAGTTGGGGGTGATTTTCAAGGTAAGGGAACCGTACCGAATTCTTTGAGAACTTTTATTGATAGCAATTCCAGAATAGATGTCAGTGCGATTTTAGATGGGAATGGTGGTAAAACTATAGTCTGGGCTGATCAGAATACGAGATTCCTAGGCACAATTGTGGCACAGGGTGGAACTCAGTCTGGGAATGGAGGTTTTGTAGAGGTTTCAGGGAAACAGAATCTTGATTATAGAGGGACTGTGAATACACTAGCTCCTAATGGAATCGTTGGAATGTTGCTCCTTGACCCAACAAACATTAATGTAATCAACGGCAGTGGAACATTCTTCTCGTTGACTGACGTGGATCAATTTAGCGATCCAGATATTGGCGCAAACACAATAGATGTTGGTCTGATTAATTCTGCAACTGCAAATGTCATACTACAGGCAACCAATGATATTAACTTCAACGCAATTCTTAATTCAACTAAGCAGGTGACGGTACAGGCGGGAAGGGATGTCAATTTCAACACGAATGTGAATACATTCAATGGATTAAACGTACAGGCGGGGAGAGATATCAACTTCACCAGCAATATTGCTACAAATGGTAATTCAATTACCTTTAATGCAGGTAGAAACATTACTGGCTTGGGGAATATCTCCCCAGCGGCTTTGATGAATAGTGCTGGAGATATCAGTCTCATTGCTGGTGGGAATATAACCGTGAATAGCATTGATACAGCTACCACCTATATCTCTGGAACTTTGCGCGGTGGTAATGTAACAGTGCAGGCTGGTGGCAATATTCTAACTACGGGAACATCCAGCGGTACATCTAGTGGCGTAACTGGCGGTTTATACAGCATCATCGCAAGTGCCTCGCCCAATACTGCTGGTAACGCAGGCAATATTTCGCTAATCAGTACAAATGGTGCCATTGATGTTAGCTCTGGTCGAGTTCATGCGGTTGGGTTTCAGGGCAGTGGTGGGAACATTACATTTCAGGCAGCAGGAAATATTAAGACGGGAAGTGGTGACACCCCATTTGCTGCTGTTTCGTCTGGCATTACCAATGGGGGGATTGGCAATGCTGGCAATATTTCGATGACTAGTTTTAACGGAGCGATCGATACAAGTTTGGGGGATCTAGATGCTGGAAATGCAAACATTGGTAATGCTGGCAATATTTTCCTTCAGGCGGCCAATAATATAATTACGTCCAATGTAATTGCCTCCTCAGGGGATGGTATTCCTGGAAACAGCGGACAGATTACGCTCATCAGTCAGGCAGGTTCCATTAATACCACAGCAGGACAACTAATCGTTCGATCTGACAATGGCAATGCAGGGACTGTTTCGCTGCAAGCATCGGGTGATATCAATATAGGGCAGATTTTGGGAACAGGTAGCTTGGGTGGTGGTAGCATCAACCTTACAAGCATAAATGGAGCCATTAATACTGGGGCAAGCGATATTGACGTTAGTTCTATTACTGGGAGTGGTGGTTCTATCAATTTTGCTGCCTCGAACGACATCACAACTGCAAATCTAAATACGAGTAGCGTCAATACCAATGGTGGAAGTATTACAACTAAGAGCAGTAACGGTGGCGTCACTACTGGTAATCTCAATTCCTCAGGTCAGAATGGTGGCAATATTGTTGTTAGTGCTCGTAGTCAGATTACTACAGGTGCGATCGATTCTAGTGGATCTACAGGTGTCGGAGGGAATGTTACGCTCGACCCCATAGGTAACATCATCTTCACTTCTGCGAATACTTCTGGAGCGATTCAGGGTGGAAGCTTTTTAGCTTCTTCAACAGGGGGAAATATTCGAGTTTTGGGTTTTGTTACTAGTCCGTTAGCTGCCTGTGCGGGAGCAAGTATCTGCTCGGCAAGTGGCAATGGTGGGTCGGGCGGTCAGATCTTCCTTCGATTTGGCGGGGCTACACCATTCACAGTTGGCGATCCTAGTATTAACGGAACCGCAGGTATTGTCACCACTGGTTCGTCAACCTTAGCTCTTGGTAGAACATTTCGTTTTGGTACGGGTATTTTTGTTCAAGGTAATATTCTCATCGCTCCTTCAGGAGATACGGTATTTACACCCCCTGATGTTTTGATCGATATACTTGTCATTGGTATAGATACGCTAGATTTAATCGAAATCAGGGAGGTGATGAAACAGGAGGTCGATCGCTATTTTAAAGAAGAGAACTTACAAAAAGCTTTTGAGGCGATCGAAAAAGCCTATGTTTCAGAATTAGGAATTTACTTAGGGGAAGACCTCAAGCCTCCTACGTTAAACATGAACCAAGCCCAAGACGCGATAAGTGAGGTTTCAAAGCGGTCTGGAAGTGTTTCCGTACTAATTTATCCCGTCATTTTGAACGATCGCATCGAAATTCTGGTTGTCCCTCCTAAAGAACTGGGTAAACCTTTCCACCGCCATACCAATTATGCCAACGAAGCTGAAATTGTCGCTCTTTTAGAAGAATACAGATCCAATCTTCGCGATCCCAGTTCGCAAGATTATTTGGTGCAAGCCCAAAAACTCTATGACTGGGTTATGCGTCCGATTGACGACCAACTGCAAGCTTTGAAAATAGAAACCGTCGTATTTGTAATGGACTCAGGCTTGCGCGTGATTCCTCCTGCTGCCCTTCATGATGGCAAACAATTCCTCATGGAGCGCTATGCCTCTGCAAATATCCCTTCATTACGTTTGACGAGGTTTGAAGAACGCGATCGCAAGAACACGAACGTTTTGGCGATGGGTCTAACCCAAGCAAGAGAAGGTTTGAGTGCGCTTCCAGCCGTTGAAATTGAGGTGAGAACGATTGGTACGCAGGTGCTCTCTGGCATCGCGTTTTTAGATCGAGATTTCACCGTCAGTAATATGCAAGATCAACGCAGTAAATCTAGTTATGGAATTCTGCATTTAGGAACTCACGGTCAATTCCTTGCCGATCGCGCGAAAGATTCCTACATTCAGTTTTGGGATAGCAAGTTGCGATCGCATCAAATTCCCGAACTGAGATTTGATAAGCCAGTAATTGATATGCTGACCTTGAGTGCCTGTGAAACTGCTGTTGGGAACAATTTGGGTATCAGTGGTTTGGCAATAGAGTCAGGGGCTAGAAGCATTCTTGCCTCTCTGTGGACGGTATCAGATGCGGGGACTGCTCCCTTGATGATCAATTTTTATAAGGCTTTTCCCAATGCTCTGAGTAAGGCGACAGCTCTGCGACAAGCGCAACTCGATCTGCTGAAAGGAAAGGTTAAAGTTGAAAACAATCAAATTGTGGGAATTGAAGGTTTAGCCCCAATTACTTTACCCAAGGGAACTGGCAATGTCGATCTGAGGCATCCTTTCTTTTGGTCATCCTTTATCTTGGTGGGAAATTGGCTATGAGTTAACCAAGACATGCTTGAGATTTCCGAGATAATTAAGAATGATATAGGGTTTGCTAGAAGCATGAACCCTAAGTATTAAGCTAATTATGCTTGCCATTAAGTTTTCGTTTATGGTGCAGGTACTTCTAATCGTCACTCTCTGGGATGGGTTGAAATGAGAAATAGATATTGTCTGCTCTTATCAGCGATCGCTTTCTTAAGCGCGGCACATTCGGCACAAGCCCAGATTTCAACCGATGGTACTACGGCTACACAAGTCAATGGAAATGCGATCTCCCCCACAGGCACGGGCACGGTCAACGGTGGCAATCTCTATCACAGCTTCAACGAATTTAACGTTCCCCAATCAGGTGTTACTTTCAATACGGGTAACTCTTCTGTAAAAGGGGCGGAAGTTCAAAATATTATCAATCGCGTTACGGGTAGCAATCCCTCTGCGGTTTTAGGCACAATTGAAGGTCGTCAAGCTTTCCCCAATGCCAATCTCTATTTAATGAATCCCAATGGGATTGTATTTGGTCAAAATGCACGTCTGGATATCGGTGGATCGTTTCACGCTACGACAGGAACAGGCTTGGGATTTGACAACGGACAAACATTTAACGTCGATAAGAACTCGCTCAGTTTCCCCAGTGGCGATCCCAAGAATATTCGTTTTGCGATTTCTCAGCCTGCGGGGATTATCAATCAAGGCAATTTATCAGTAGATACTGGCAAAAGCATTACTTTCACGGGTGGGACTGTAATCAATACAGGCACGTTAACGGCTCCAAGTGGAAATGTGGCTTTAACTTCTGTTGCGGGGAATTCACAGGTTGAGTTGCGATCGCCCGATGCGGTCTTGGGTCTTCAAGTAGCTGCGAATACTGTCCCTTCTAACTGGAGTGGCAAGATTACAGATTTACCCAAATTGGCAGAGTTACTTACGGGTAAAGTCCCTGAAGCCGATCGCGTAGTTGTGAAAGCCGATGGTTCTCTGGCACTGGTAGCGAACCCCACCCCAACCGATCTTGCTGTGACAAATGGGATGACGATCGTTTCGGGACGGGTTGATGTATCAGATCCTTCTGGTAAGGGAGGAAATGTTGGGATTTTTGGTGAGAAGGTAGGACTTGTAAATGCTCGAATTGATGCATCTGGCTTAAATGGCGGTGGCACAGTTCTTGTTGGGGGTGATTTTCAGGGTAAGGGAACTGTCCCAAATTCCCTAAGAACATTTATCGATTCTAATTCCAGAATAGATGTCAGTGCGATTTTAAATGGGGATGGTGGGAAAACAATAGTCTGGTCTGACCAGAACACGAGATTTCTCGGTACAATTGCGGCGAATGGAGGAACCCAGTCTGGGAATGGTGGCTTTGTAGAGGTTTCAGGTAAACAGAATCTCGATTATCAGGGAACGGTGAATACACTCGCTCCTAATGGCAATATTGGAACTCTGTTACTTGACCCAACCGATATTACCGTAATTATTAGTGGTGGCTCGTTTTCCTCACTGTTACAAGTGGATCAGTTTAGCGATCCAGATATCGGTGCAAACACAATAGATGTCGGTCTGATTAATTCTGCGCTAACCAATGTCACTTTACAGGCAACCAATGACATCAACTTCAATACTCCTGTGGCTATTACTACGACTGGGGTGGGCTTAACGGCTCAAGCAGGTCGAGATATCAATGCCAATAGTAATATTGTGACAAACGCAGGGGCAATTAATTTCACGGCTGGTCGAGATATTGTTGGTGTTGGGGCTATCAACACAATTCCCATAACTGGCAGAGCTGCGGATGTCAATCTCACAGCGGGTCGAGATATCAGAGTTAATAGTATTGATGCAGGCTCAGTTGATAGTAGTGGAGGAAATGTTTTCCTTCAAGCCGTAAATAATATTGTTACTTCAAATATATCTTCCTTAGCTGGTGTGGCTGGTAGTGGCAACGCTGGCTCGATTTCACTAATTAGCACAAGTGGAACGATTGACACTAGCTTGGGAAACCTTGTTTCCACTTCATTTATTGGAAACGGAGGGAATGTTTCCCTTCAAGCAGCAAATAATATTGTTACTTCAAATATATCTTCTTTCGTTAGTACTAGTGGTAATGGAGGAAACATCTCTCTGGCAAGTACAAGTGGAGCGATCAACACTAGTTTGGGAGCCCTTGTTTCCACTTCATCTATTGGCAAAGGAGGAGATGTTTCCCTTCGGGGATCAAATAATATTGTTACTTCAAATATATCTTCCTTTGTTACTTTAAGTGGCGATGCGGGCTCGATTTTGCTGATTAGTACAAATGGGGGGATTAATACTAGCTTAGGAACCGTTAGTGCTACTTCATTGATTGGTAATGGAGGGAATGTCTTCCTTCAAGCAGCAAATAACATCTTTACTGCAAATGTAAATACATTTACTAGCAATGGCAATGGTGGCAATATTAACTTCACTGCTCGCAACAGTATTACAGCAAATAATCTCAATGCCAGAAGCGCGATCGCCAATGGCGGCAATATTACCCTCGACCCCATAGGTAACATCATCTTCAACTCTGCGAATACGGCTGGAGCGATTCAAGGCGGAAGTTTTTCGGCTTCTTCAACAGGAGGGAATATCCGAGTTCTGGGTTTTGTTACCAGTCCGTTCGCTGCCTGTGCGGGAGCAAGTATCTGTTCTGCGAGTGGCAATGGTGGAACGGGCGGTCAGATATTTCTTAGACATGGCGGATTAGCTCCTTTTATCATTGGCGATCCTAGTACTAATGGAACCGCAGGCATCGTCACCACAGGTTCCTCCACCTTAGCCCTCGGCAAAATTATTCCCGTCGGTACGAGTATCTTTACCCAAGGCAATATTCTTGTCGCTCCCTCAGGGGATACAGTATTTACGCCCCCTGACCTTTTGGTCGATCTACTTGCCGTCGATCTGGATACCTTGAAACTGCTAGAAATCAGGGAGGTAATGAAACAAGAAGTCGATCGCTACTTTAAAGAAGAGAACTTACCAAGAGCTTTTGAGATTATCGAAAAAGCCTATGTTTCTGAGCTAGAGATTTATTTGGGAGACGATCTCAAGCCACCTGTATTAAACATGAACCAAGCCCAAGAAATCATAGGTGATGTTTCAAGACGATCTGGAAGTATTTCGGTATTGATTTATCCTGTCATCCTGAACGATCGCATCGAAATTCTGGTCATTCCTCCCAAGGATCTAGGCAAACCATTTCATCGCTATACCAATTACGCCAACGAAGCTGAAATTGTCGCTCTTTTAGAAGAATATAGATCCAACCTCCGCGATCCTAGTTCGCAAGATTATTTGGTACAGGCACAGAAGTTGTATGACTGGGTCATGCGTCCAATCGACGACAAATTGCAAGCTTTAAAAATAGAAACCGTTGTCTTTGTGATGGACTCAGGCTTGCGGGTGATTCCCCCTGCAGCGCTTCACGACGGCAAACAGTTCCTCATGGAACGTTATGCCTCCGCAAATATTCCCGCCTTACGTGTCACGAGATTAGAAGACCGCGATCGCAAAAACACCCGCGTTTTAGCCATGGGGCTAACCCAAGCAAGAGAAGGCTTGAGCGCATTACCTTCTGTCGAAATTGAAATTAGAACTATCGGTACGCAGGTGCTCTCTGGTGTCGCGTTTTTAGATCGAGATTTCACGGTTAGCAATATGCAAGAGCAACGCAGTAAATCTAGTTATGGAATTTTGCATTTAGGAACCCACGGTCAATTCCTTGCCGACCGAGCTAAAGATTCCTACATTCAGTTTTGGGATAGTAAACTGCGATCGCATCAAATTCCCGAGCTAAGATTCGATAAGCCCGTAATTGATATGCTGACCCTAAGTGCTTGCGAAACCGCTGTTGGGAACAATTTGGGTATCAGTGGTTTGGCAATAGAGTCAGGGGCTAGAAGCATTCTTGCCTCTCTGTGGACTGTATCAGATGCGGGGACTGCTCCCTTGATGATCAATTTTTATAAGGCTTTTCCCAATGCTCTGAGTAAGGCGACCGCTTTGCGGCAAGCGCAACTCGATTTGTTGAGAGGAAAGGTTAAAGTTGAAAACAATCAAATTGTCGGGATTGAGGGTTTAGGTGCGATCGCTTTACCCAAGGGAACTGGTAATGTCGATCTGAGGCATCCTTTCTTTTGGTCGTCGTTTATTTTGGTGGGGAATTGGTTGTAATTAAAGAGAAACATAAGATAAAACCCGTTGTTTCCTAGATCTCAATTTGACAATCTAGTTGTAATATATAGCGGTTAGTGCTTGATATCAAGCCAGCTACTTGCTTAAAAGCTTTATAGTGTAAAGATTTTACTGAGATTTCATTATCGTAAAGCGTGATGCGATCGCAAACGTTGGTCTACAAAACCTGTGCAAGTTAACAATCTGAGGTGTGAGGGTGAATCGCAATTTAAAGAGTCTAAGGACGATTGGCAGCAAGATACTGACAATCTCGCTACCGAGTTTACTGCTTGGTTTTGGCGAACTATCTTGTTATGCTCAAGTCCCCTCAGTACCCTCTCCATTAACACTTCCGCCAGAGACCCTAGCTCCAAAGCTAGAGACACTGGCTCCAAAGCTTCCAATTAAACCAACTAGCCCAATTCTCGATACTTCTCAATTATCCCTTCCTAAAAAAACAGAGCTAACGGCTCAGGATTCCCCGGGCTCTCAAAACCAACTTCCGCAAACACCTCAAAACGAAGTTTTAATTCCAGTCAAACGGATTGATGTTGTGGGAAGTACGATTCTCACAGCCGCAGAAGTTGAGGCACTGACCGCTCCACTGCAAAATAAATCGGTTACGTTGACACAACTGCGAGATGTGACGGATAAAATCACGCAAATCTATCAAGAGCGCAACTATATTACCTCTCGTGCCGTACTTGCACCGCAAGACATTAAAGATGGGGTTGTCACCATTCAAGTGCATGAGGGAACTTTAGAGCGCGTTGATGTTAAGAGGGCAGGGAATGTTACAGGAAGGTTGAATGATAGCTACCTCCGCGATCGCGTTTTGCAAGCAGCAACTCCACCTCTCAACTTTACCCGCCTAGAAGACGAACTCCAGTTACTGAGATCTGACCCCTTAATCGGTGACATTCGCGCCAATTTAACCACGGGCAGCAAAGAAAATCAGAGCGTCTTGCAAATTACATTTACTGAAGCTCAGACTTTCAGCATACGTCCATTTTTCGACAACTATGGAAATCCTTCTACAGGAATCTATCGATTTGGTGTGAACCTGCAAGAGCTTAATGCTACGGGAAATGGGGATCCTATGATTTTAGGGTACACGCGTTCTGGTAGTTCTGATATTTATCAGGTGAACTATCAATACCCAATTAATCCGAAAGGTGGAACCCTTGGTTTTAACTTTTCCGCAGGGCAAAACCCTGTCACCGAACCACCCTTTGATAGCTTAAAAATCCTCACAGATTCGCAAACCTATGAGCTAGCCTACCGTCAGCCCCTAGTGCGATCGCCTCGCGAAGAGTTTGCCCTTGGTGCTAGTTTCGCCATTGAGAATAGCGGTTCCTATTTTGGAGATCGCTCGTTTAATTTCCAGAATTTCAAGTTTGACGACGGGCGATCGCAATCGAGGGTTTTGCGATTTAGCCAAGATTATCTGAGCCGAGATCCAAGTGGCGCTTGGGCATTGCGTTCTACGTTCAATCTTGGATTAAATGCTCTAGGCGCAACAATTCGTACAGATGGTTCCCCTGACGGTAGATTTTTCTATTGGATCGGCCAAGTTTTGAGAGTGCAAAAACTGGGTTCCGATCGCGACACCTTGGCATTCTTTCGACTGAATATGCAGTTCTCTGGCGATCAGTTGCTGTCGCTCAATCGTTTCAGTATAGGTGGACCTCAGTCTATCCGAGGCTATCGTCAAAATCAGCTTACAGGAGATAGTGGTATACAAGCTTCTATAGAGTTGCAATTTCCCGTGGCAAGAGATAGCGAAGGGTTTTCCACTGTAAAGCTCCTACCCTTTGTGGAAGCTGGCACGATTTGGAACTCTTCAGGTATAAATTCTACTACGCAGTCATTGCTTGGAATTGGTTTAGGGGCAACCTATCAACCAATTCGCAATCTTATCCTGCGGCTTGATTATGGGATTCCTTTGGTAAATGTCAGTAACCTAGGCACAAACCTCCAAGATTCAGGTTTTTACTTCTCAGTAAATGCAAATTTCTAGAATAGATTTTCGTAGATGCACCGATTAACGCAGTTGAGATTGCAATTGGGATTGTAGCGCTCCATAGATTGTGTCAGGGACTCCATCTAAATCTGTATTTGGATCGTTCGTATCAACCACCATTCCTAAAAGCTCTCCAGAACTAGGAGGAATTCCTGAACCCGTTTGTTGCCAAAGTAGCCAACGACTACCGAGGGGTAAATCTGCAAAACTCCGATCGCGATGAGTCAGCCACACCACAGGTAGATCGGGCAAATCCAAAACATCCGATGAGGAATTTTGGGATAGGGGTTCATCGATCGCGATCGCAGCCAAGGTTTCCAACACCAAACGATTTCCTTGCAACAGGTCGGTTGTACTTGTCCAGAGTTTGACATTGAGATTGACTTTTTGAGCGTAAAAATACAGAGACACTGCGGCGACGACTGCTTGCTCAAAGGCTTCCGCTTGCCAACCTGCCGAAGTATCCAAAGCAATTACGACCTCTTGCCCGCCAATCGTTACTTCTAACTCGCGGACGCGCAACTCGCCAAATCTGGCACTGGTACGCCAATGAATTAGTCGGGTCGGATCGCCCCAGCGATAGGGGCGCAGGGTTTTAGTTAATCCCTCTGTAGAAGTGTTATGGGTATGGTCGGGGCTGTATTGCCTAGGACTAGTATCTCGACCGATTAGATCGATCAAGGGGCATTGATTTAGCGGCAAAACGGTGGGATAGACGATCGCTTTTTCAGGAGTGCGGCGCGATCGCCGACTTCTAAAGAGTCCAAACGGACTGGCTGTGGCAATTTCTACTTGGGTAAATTGAAATACGCCGCGACGAATCGATGGAACGGTATAGGACCAATAATATTTTTGGTTTGTGGCAATCTGCTCGATTACCACCTCTTGTTTCAGAATATTCGACATTCCCTCTGGTAGAATATCCCGCACTTCGAGCAGTAATTTATCGGTTTTGGTGGGATTGCGAAATACCAATTCAACGGTGATGTCATCACCCGCACTGACTGCCTCAATCTGCGATCGCTCCACTTCTAGTTCGTGCAACAAACGTGCAGGCATAACTGCCCCAATCAGCAATAGCGCAAAGCTGACCCCACTAATCACATACAGCCATCCCGCTAACGTATTGCTGGCAGCCGCAAAGAAAAAACCTGCCATGCCAATTAGCATTCCCCCCGCAAATTCTGGTGTAGAGAAACGCCATTCTAACCAATTAAAAAAACGCTGCCAGAGATTGGGTTTACGCTTTTTTTGTTTTTGGTAAGTTTGCGATCGATTAGGCTTTTGATTTCCTCCTACTTTAGAGTTTGAAACTTGGGTCGAATGCTTGGCATTTGTCATGTCATTTAAGTGGTTATTTGACAGGCTTATTTCAATGATTTATTTGACTCGTTTCGTTGCCTAGTTGAGTTGGCTGGCAAATTCCTGAATTTCGGCGATCGTAAATACAGAGGCAAACTTTAATCCTGCCTCAGCATAAAATTCAGCACCACCTTGATTTCGATCGACAAGCGTGATAATTTGCTCGACTTGATAGCCTGCTTCTTGCAACTTTTCCACCGCAAACATGGCTGATTTTCCCGTGGTTACAACATCTTCTAAAACGACCACTTTGGCTTGAGATGGTAGCTCGGGGCCTTCAATCCAAGCAGCAGTACCATGACCTTTTGCTTGCTTTCGCACAATTAATGCTGGAATGGGGCGATTTTCATAGGCAGACACAACACTTACTGCCGAAACAATCGGATCGGCACCCAAAGTTAAGCCTGCTACTGCTTGTGTTTCTGGGGGCAACATGGACAATAAAACCTGTCCCGTCCACAGAGCACCAAAGGGATCTAACGTTACCAATTTCCCGTTGATGTAATAGGTACTATCTTGCCCAGAAGAGAGTGTAAAATTACCACTTTTATAGGCTAAACGGCAAAAAAGTTCTAGCAGTTTTTTTCTGGTTTGAATTTCTTCAGGCATAAATTAATTAATTAATAGAATTATTAGTTTAAACGGTAATTAATCTGCTAAATTATTCTGCATCTAATTGTGAGGATGTACATTATGAGTACTCGGTTTTGTTTGTTAGCTTCATCGATCGCGATCGCTTCAATGGCGATCGTCACGGCTCCATCTTTTGCCGATCCATATCGCACGAATCAGGATGCCTATCCCAAAAACTACCCAGCCATATATCCGCAGGTACAAACAAAGGTTTTAGACATGACCTCTGATACTAATGAGCCTGTACCTTTTTTCCAGTTTGAATGGCGAGATCAAGTCATCGGACGGCAATCTAATGCGTTTCGTGCGGTACAACAAGAAATGATGGATTTGCAAACGATGAGCGATCCCACGATTCGCACCCGCGATCTGCCAAGTGCCTATTGTACGTCTTTGCTGGCTGAAGGTTTCAATGCTTGCGCTCCTGTAGTCGAAGCTGAGCCTGTCGTTGTTCCACGTTATGAGCCACCATCCCCTGCTGTTCCTGCGCTTTGGTAATGGCATGGTTTCTTAATTAATTCTTCAACCTGTTCCATAATTTGTCGTTTGACTACAAATTAGCAGGCTGGAAATTTATAGCGATCTAACGCTCAATCTATAACTCCATAAGTAAGCTCACAAAACAGATCTATAACTTCTCCTTCTCTCAGGTTTTGAGCAGGAGAAGTTTAGATGTTAATAAAACTTAGAGGTGGAATAGATCGAGGGGAAAGTGACCGTAGGTTCCAGAAAGTCCGTCCGCAAAGTCTGATTGATAGGAAACCAGTACTCCACGATACTTGCCAGAGTAGACATCCTCATGGCAACGGTTTGTTCTAGGGTTAAATTTGATGTAGATTCCATACTCAGAATGATGGGAAGCATCGCCAATTGTGGGAGGGACTTCATAGCCAAATGCTTTTGCATAAGCCTCTAGAGCCATGCGTCCTTGTGCTTGACTATCTGCACAGACACCAAAGATTTGATAATCTGATGCTGTCGCTAGACTCAATAGAGCCTTTCGCACGATTTCGGGTTCGGCTGATGAATTCGGATCGAGATCGCTTGCAGCAATTAGAATTGCCTCAGTTGCTTGAGTGGTTAGATGGTTGGGCATTATGTTTGTGTAATCAGAAACATTTCCAATGATCCAGCTAGCGCCCCTATACCCTCAGCTCTATAAAATTTTAAAACCGAGTTTTCCAGATTGCCTCTGGTCGGGCAAAGGAGATCGTAAAGTCGTCGCTTTAACGTTCGATGATGGACCACATTCTCAATATACGCCGCAACTGCTCGAAGTTTTAGACCAACACCAAGCGATCGCTAATTTCTTTTGGTTGGGTTGCTGCGTCGAGCGATCGCCTCAAATCGCTAGTGAAATCTATCAACGCGGTGATTGGGTTGGCATACATGGTTACGACCATACATCCTTCCCTTGGCTCACCGCCGATGCCCTTCAACAGAGTTTAGCGAAAACGCAAATTGCGATCGCCGAGGCTTGCAATCTAGATCCCAAAGATATTCGGGATGTACGCCCACCGAATGGACTATTTACACCCCGCACGCTCACGCTTCTGCGGCAATGGCAATATCGTCCTGTGATGTGGAGCGTTGTCCCCGAAGACTGGGTACGTCCTGGTATCGATGTTGTGGTCAACCGCGTCATGCATCAGGTCGCCAATGGTTCCATCATTGTGTTGCATGATGGCGCTCATGGCGGTCAGGATGTTGCTGCGACTGTGGCTCAGTTGCTACCTTTATTACAAGCTCAGGGCTATGAGTTCGTTACAATCGAGCAGTTGTGGCGTGGAACATATGCACAGGCGGGATGATTAGGGGATAATAAATTTCTGCTGTTAAGCTGCTATCTCAATTTGTCGCAATGATTGTTTCCCCCGAACCCGATTCTGAATCTAGCGAATTATCTCCGTCGTCCGTCAATATTCGCGATATGGCGATCGACGATATTGCCCCTGTCTATCACCTTGGCGAAGAGCTATTTACCAGCGATCTCTATCCCTACCTCTATCGCACTTGGGATGAATGGGAGGTGATTGGGTTATATAACACCGATCCTGAATATTGCATGGTTGCCGAGGTCAACGAGCAGTTGGCAGGATTTGTATTGGGAACAGTGATTACCAAAGCCTCTTGGACTTACGGCTATATTATTTGGCTCGGGATCGATCCCAACTTTCAAAGACGGGGCATTGGGGACAAACTGGTCGATAAAATCGTCGAACGCATGATCGAAGAAGGGGCAAGGTCGATGCTGGTCGATACCGATCCCGCCAATTTACCTGCGGTAAACTTCTTTACCCGTAAGGGGTTTGGCAATGCCCACAAGCATATTTTTCTATCGATGAATCTTAGTAAACACGAATATTATGGGCGACTTATTGCCTACGAACGCGATAAAGCCGATCGCAACAAGCATCGCCGCCCCCGCCGTCGCCCTTAAAAATTCAAGTGAAAAACTTAAATAAAAAATTCAAGTGAAAAATTTAAGCCTGCGATCGCAATTCCCAAGCCGTCCCAACCAAATATTAAAATAGGCACATTTTTTGAAAGTATCTAGCGCTAAAATCTGAAAGCAAATTGAGGCATAGTTGTTAAAAGAGGACGAGTCATAGTGACCAAAAGTACAACGACGAAAAGTACAGCAATCACCGCGATCGCCGCACGGGAGATTCTTGATTCGCGGGGAAAACCCACCGTCGAAGCAGAAGTACATCTCGCGGATGGATCGGTAGGACTAGCCCAAGTACCCAGTGGTGCATCAACAGGCAGCTTTGAAGCCCATGAGCTGCGCGATGGTGACAAAAAACGCTATGGCGGTAAGGGCGTACTGATCGCGGTGCGAAACATTCACGAGAAAATTTTGCCCGAACTAAAAGGGCTAGATGCGCTCAACCAAGAGCTGATCGATCTCACCATGATTAAACGGGACGGTTCAGCCAACAAGACCGAGCTGGGTGCTAATGCGATTTTGGCAGTTTCTCTCGCCAATGCTAAAGCTGCGGCAGCATCTATTGGACTGCCCCTCTATCGCTATTTGGGTAGCCCCTTGGCAAATCTGCTACCAGTCCCCTTAATGAATGTGCTGAATGGTGGTGCTCATGCCGACAATAACGTTGACATTCAAGAATTTATGATCGTGCCTGTGGGCGCACCGAGCTTTAAAGAGGCTTTGCGCTACGGGGCAGAGGTCTTTGCAGCCTTGAGTGCCGTACTGCATGACAAGGGTTTATCCACCTCCGTGGGTGATGAAGGCGGCTTTGCCCCTAACCTAGAGTCCAACCAAGCCGCTTTAGAGCTTTTGGTGGATGCAATTACTAAGGCTGGTTACAAACCAGGCGAGCAGATTGCTCTTGCCTTAGATGTTGCCTCTAACGAACTCTATAAAGATGGTCAGTACACCTTTGATGGCAAATCTCACAGCGCCGCTGAAACGATCGCTTATTACGAAAAGATGGTGAGCCAATATCCGATTGTCTCCATCGAAGATGGCTTACAGGAAGAAGACTGGGCGAGTTGGAAAGCAATTACAACGCAACTGAGTAATACGCAGCTTGTGGGCGACGATCTGTTTGTCACCAATAAAACTCGCCTCGACCGAGGCATTCGCGATGGCTGCGCCAGTGCGATTTTAATTAAGCTCAACCAAATTGGTAGCTTGACGGAAACCCTAGAGACGATCGCGACAGCGGACAAAAACAAATACCGTTCTGTGATTAGCCACCGTTCGGGCGAAACCGAAGATACGACCATTGCCGATCTAGCGGTTGCTACCCGTGCGGGGCAGATTAAGACAGGCTCTCTCTGTCGAAGCGAGCGCGTTGCCAAATACAACCGCCTGCTACGGATTGAAGCCGAGTTAGGCAACCAAGCTGTATATGCAGGCAAAGTTGGCTTAGGCCCAGCTAGATAACCGTAAGTTCGGGTTGAGAATTTTAGAACCACGCAAAACAAACCCTTTAGAATAAAAGGGTTTGTTTTGTTTGGCTATGGTGTACTACAAGGAGTTATAGCAATCGTCAAGTAAATAAGACTATCTATTGTGGATAATTACTTGGCTACGCAAGGCTTTTAAAAAGCTAATCGCTAATCGCTGAATGCTAACCACTGTACTTTGCCTTTAGAAAAAAGGGATCTTTGATTTTTCTCACCCATTTTTAAGAGAAAATATAGGTTTTCAGACTCTCTTATCCCCAACTCGCGAAAAGATAAGGGAGCTACTTTGACTGGAGGTAAGATGTCACAAGACTTTGCAGGGCAATATCTACGCGGACGGTCTTTTAAAGGACAAGATCTGACGGGAGCCAACTTTAGTCGCGCCGATATTCGCAGCGCTGATTTTACGGGTGCGAATCTCACGGGTGCAAATTTTAGCCATGCCAAAGCAGGGCTGACCGATGTGCGCAAAGCGATCGCTTTGACGGGTCTATTTGCGCTCTCTAGCGTGACGGGCATCTTATCTTTTTTCCTGAGTACGGCGATCGCTAGGGAAACCCTGACAAGAACGGGAATTGCTGCTATCCCAAGCGTATTTTTGCTGATTGCTTTAGCCTTTGGCTTTCTGGTGGCACTGCGGCAAGGTTTCAGCGTTCTGGATGGTTTTTTGTTTAAAGGCATGGTGGCAGCAACGGTGATTGCAGGTTCGATTGTCGGTTCTCAACCCTCGATCGCGGAGGCACTCGCAACTAGTACGTTGAGCGTGCTGTTAGCCTTTGCGATCGCGAGAGGGGTTGCCGCAATTGTGGCAAGTGCCGAGATGGTGCGTGGCAAGACCGCAGGGGCATTTGCAGGCGCGATCGCGATCGTAGCCGCAGTAGTGGGATGTCAATTCGCAGATGCACCTGTATGGAGTTCGCTCTGTACAGTGGGTCTAGGGATCTATGTGGCATGGCAAGCGATCGCAGGTGATGAGGGACACACTTCCATTCACAATTTTGCCGTGATGACGGCAGCAGTTTTGGGAACTAGCTTCCGCAATGCTAACCTTACCGATGCGGATTTTTCCCAAGCCCATTTGAATAATACGGACTTGAGAAAAGCAATTTTGACGCGATCGCGCTTTTATCAAACCGAACAGCTATCTCTAGCAAGAGTGGAGCCCAACTCGATTTTGAGCCAATCTGCCTTACGGCATCTTTTGACTACGGGCAATGGGAGGAAACAGTCCTACGTGGGCGTGGACTTTCGGGGTGCGAATTTGAGCGGTGCGGATCTGAGTGCTGCGAACTTGAGAGAAGTGGATCTGAGAGGGGCTAAGCTGCGGGGCGCGAACTTAGAAAGAGCGAATCTGACACTAGCGAATGCTGTGGGCACAGATTTTGGTGGTGCCCTGCTCACGGGAGCCTGTCTGGATCGCTGGACAATTGATTCGAGCACCAATCTGGAACAGGTTGACTGCCGCTATCTCTATTTGCAATCTGCTTCGGCAAAGGGAGAGCGTGCCGAACGCCGACCTACCCAAGGCGACTGGACGCTAGGAGAATTTACGCGCCTGTTTACGGTAGCCGATCGCCAAACGGCAAGTGTATTTGAGTCAGCAGCACTGGCAGATTTGGCAATCAATCGCGAAGAGATCTTTGCCTGTCTGATGATTTTGATTCAAGTGGCGATCGCGGATAATCGTTTGGACGCCCAAGAAAAAGCCCGACTCACAGAAGCCATTGCTGCCCTAGATCTGGGCGAAGACATCACGCTGGATCGCTTGCTCGAAGAGAGAATCTCTGCGAACGATCTGCTCGAAAAAATTAATAGTCCTCTGATTAAGGAGCAACTTTACCAATCTGCTTACATCATGGCTAAAGCGGATAGCGATGTCAGTACGCCTGAAACGGAACTCTTGCAGACAATTCAAGCTAAGTTTGAGCTGGCGGATACGACCATTGAGAAGCTCACTGGCATTGTCGATGCTGCCCAAAATCTGTCGATCTCGGAACAAATGGAAGCGATCGCCGATCCTGACAAACGAGAATTGGCAGTAAATACCAACGTGCGCCTGTTTGCAATCATGCATGCTGTCGGTGGCGCGATGCCCACGCCCGGATTTGCCACGGTCAGCCATTTGATGATTTACAAAGATCAAGTGGAATTAATTCAAAAAATCGGCAAGATTTGGGGCTATCCCTCCAACTATGCCTCTCCAGATTTTAATAAGGTCGTGTTTGGCAGCGTAGGCGCAACCGCAGCGAGGATTGCCCTCTCCAATATCGTTCTCCTGATTCCCGTAGCAGGAAGCATCATTAGCGGTTCTACGGCATTTAGCATGACTTGGGCAATTGGGAATCTGGCGAATCAATATTTTGCTGAAGGCTGCGAAATCGATGGAGTCACGCTGACGGAACTGTTTTCTGATGCTAGAGCCGAAGGCAAACGAACGTTCCAAGATCTGCAAGAGGCGATCTCGGAAAAGCAAAAGGAACTCGCACCAGCGATCGCGGCTCTACAAGAGAAGTTCCAATTGGGCAAAATTAGCGAACACGAATATATCCGCGAGATCAAAGCGATCGCTTAAAAGTCTTTAAGCAAACCCACCGATCGATTTCCTGAAATAGATAGACAGGTTTACAGGTTCTAAAATATAGTTTTGCCTAGAAATTGGGATTAAGGAGCTTCCAGTTCTACTTATTCCAAACATAGCAAATCAAACACATCATCTACCGTTACCTGCCAATCCAAAACATCCAAAACTGGCAAAATATCCTTCCCACTCATTTTTTCAGGAAAGCGATCGCCATCGTAGACCATAATCAAATCTCGATCGGGAGAAATAAGCCAACCAAGCTGAGAACCGTTCGTAATCGCCGAACTAATTTTATTCATCACCCGTAAAGTTGACTGGTCTGGCGAGAAAATCTCAATAATCCAATCAGGAGCAACCAAAATTTGATTAGCAACTCGTTTATTCGGCAAGAAAGGAATATTTTCCCAACGCATTACGGCAATATCAGGGACGATCGATATACCTCCAAACGTACAGCGCAATTCGGGAAATGCAAAAGCAACTTTTTGAGGTTTAGCAATCAGGTTGATCGCAGTTGCAATTTCCACTTGAAAAGTACTGTGTTGTCCTTGGGGCATCAGTTTTTGATAGATCTGACCGTCAATATAATCGCTAGCGGGTTTGGTCTCAGGCAAAGCTAAGAACTCCTCAAGGGATAATCCATTTCCGCTTGAAGGTACATCGGACTCTAGATTTTTATGCTTGTCTGATGCGATCGCCATCACCTAAACCTCCATAGCAATAAGAAAGTTCGTATCAAAAAATTGCTCGACTAGTTGATAGAAATCAGAACCTATCAAGATGATATTGGTAGTATATCAAAAGCCCCAAATCAAGAGAATAAATCTTTATTTGGGGCTTTTGAATCTTTAAATGAAACGCTCGATGGAACTTGATTAACGTCTAGCGAACTTCTTCGTCATTTTGCGTAAGCGAATGGACTCTGGAGTGACCTCAAGCATTTCATCGGGGCCGATGTATTCCAGCGCACGCTCTAGACTCATTTCGATCGGAGCTTGTAACTGCACGATCTCATCCGCACCAGCAGCCCGCATGTTGGTCAGTTGCTTGCTCTTACATACATTCAAGTCCATGTCTTGAGGGCGATTGTTTTCCCCAATGATCATGCCCTTATAAACCTTAGTTCCAGGCTTAATAAAGAACACACCGCGATCTTCTGCATTCTTTAAGGAGAACTCAGTGGCGACGCCTTCTTCAAAGGAGATTAGGACGCCATTACGACGGGCGCTAATTTCGCCAGCGGTAGGACGGTAATCGAGGAAGCTATGGTTCATGATGCCAGCACCACGAGTTGCCCGCATAAAGTCACCGCGGAAGCCGATCAGTCCACGGGCAGGAATGACAAACTCTAACTGAGAGCGTCCGCCACCTGACATTTGCATATCAACCATTTCAGCGCGACGTTGACCGAGCCGCTCGATGCATCCACCCACAGCGTCTTCAGGCACATCAAGGACTAGGCATTCAAAGGGTTCGCACAGTTGCCCGTTGAATTCGCGATAGATAACCTGTGGCTGAGTAACTTGGAACTCATACCCTTCGCGGCGCATGGTTTCGATCAAGATACCCAAGTGCAATTCACCGCGTCCTGACACGGCAAAGCGATCGGGTGATTCAGGATCTTCTTGAACGCGCAGAGCGACGTTCGTTTCCAATTCGCGCATGAGGCGATCGCGTACTTGGCGAGTCGTAACGAGTTTGCCTTCTTGTCCGACAAATGGCGAATCGTTAACGCAGAATGTCATCTGCAACGTTGGTTCGTCCACCTTGATCATCGGCAGAGCCTGAGGATCGTTAGGGCAGGTGATCGTTTCACCGATGTTAGCCGTGGCAAAACCTGAGACAGCAACAATGTTCCCTGCAGAAGAGGATTCCATTTCCACCCGCTTCAGACCATCAAATCCCAAAAGTTTTGTGATTTTTCCTTTGGTGATTGTGCCATCTTCAGAGATCAGAGCGGCTTGCTGTCCAGCAGTAATCGTACCGTTATGGATTTTACCAATTACGATCCGACCTAGATATTCAGAATAGTCAAGGGTGGTGACTTGCAACTGCAAAGGCTTTGTAGGATCGCCAACAGGTGGGGAAACATGATGCAAAACTGCCTCAAATAGAGGCTTCATATCGATACCTTCATCTTCGAGCTTGTCTTTGGCAAAACCAGCCATACCTGAAGCGAATAGGTATGGGAAATCGCACTGGTCGTCATCTGCGCCGAGTTCGATAAATAAGTCGAGAACTTTGCTAACCGCAATATGAGGATCGGCAAATTCGCGATCGATCTTGTTGATTACAACCATAGGACGCAAACCCTTTTCTAGCGCTTTTTTTAACACAAAGCGAGTTTGGGGCATAGGGCCTTCGTTGGCATCCACGATCAGCAAACATCCTTCGACCATGCCAAGTACGCGCTCAACTTCGCCGCCAAAGTCTGCGTGTCCAGGAGTATCAACAATGTTGATCAGCGTATCTTTGTATTTAACAGCAGTATTTTTAGAAAGGATGGTGATACCGCGCTCACGCTCGAGATCGTTGGAGTCCATCACGCACTCTACTAGCGCTTCTCCTTCTCTAAATGCCCCAGATTGCCTGAGGAGAGCATCGACGAGTGTGGTTTTACCATGATCGACGTGGGCGATGATGGCAACATTACGAATGGGGAGAGACATGAGAGTATGCCGATTTTCCTAGAATTTAGTATTTCTTTACTATTATCGGTCATGCTTGACTTTTCTTAACAGTTAAAGCCTAACTAACTTTGCGATCGCAACCTTAACTCGATTAAAATTTCTGCAAAAATTCTGCCCTAGTCGCTACGCTAGCCAATGCTGACATTCCTGTTCTGGAACCTAAATGGTAAAGATCTCGTACCTGCGATCGCGAGATTGGTAGCAGCCCATGAATTGGAATACCTTCGACCAAGTGTTAATTCGCCCAGACCTACTTGGTTATTGGGATGAAGAATTTTTACAAATACTCACCACAGATGGACAGCAAAGTTTTCTAACTCCAAATAGCTCAACTCCAAACAGCACGAATTTTTCCGATCACTTACCACTTTTGTTCAGATTAAATTTATAAACACAGAGAGGTAATACCAACGATGGCACAGACTAATCCTAGAAATTTATGGCCCGAGGATTTAGTAGGAAAACCTGACGAAACTGGAATAGTTGCGATTTTACGTCAGCAAGCAGTGATGCTAAGCCAATTAACTAAAGATGTTTTAAAGGGAGAAGTTATATCGGAAGCATTTGAAGGTGGAATCGTCTCAGTTCGTTTACCAACTGAAGCATTAAAGAGATTTGGTATAGAAGCCCCTCAAACATTGCCTAATAACATTACCAACATCTTTTATATTAAAGTCCCATCTATTGAGTATCGTTACAAATTATTTTATATTCATCACGCAATTGAACCTGAGTATCCAGCACGAATTGTGAATCCATCAGAGCTTTCACCACCAACTGGTAAAAATATTGCAGTGGTGGGTAGCAACAGCAACCTACCAGGCACGATCGTTCACAATGAAACCCAGCTATATGAGAAGTTGCAGGAGATATTTAATTCCGATCGCACAAAAAAGGTGATCCGATCGCTGATCGCACAGAGCGTTTCATAAATCTCGAATTGAAACCTAAGTTGTCGGTACAGAGTCTAACTAAAGGAGTATTTGTGGGGCATTGTGCTTGACAACAGTGAGACATGGGTAATCAAATATAGGCAGACTTAGGCAGAGTGTGAAGGGTGAATTACATGAAATTATTTGGTACAGACGGCATACGCGGTCATGTTGGGACGTTTCTTAACGCCCAGCTAGCCCTCGAAGTTGGAGTGAGTGCAGGGAAAATTCTTCGCGATCGCGCGCTAGGTAGTGCCAATCGTCATGTAATTGCGATCGGGCAAGATTCTCGGACTTCGAGCAATATGCTATCTGCTGCCTTAGCAGCAGGACTGACAGCATCAGGTTTAGATGTGTGGAATTTAGGTCTGTGCCCCACCCCTGCTGTGGCTTTTTTAGCAGCGAAAATGCCCGAAATCATTGGTGGTGTGATGATTTCAGCCAGTCACAATCCACCTGAAGATAATGGTATTAAATTTTTTGATGCGGACGGCACAAAACTCAGTAGCGAATTGCAAGCCCAGATTGAATCGCTCATGATGAACAACGATCGCTGTAACAGCGATCGCAATACAACTCAAACTGCTCAAGAGACGCATCATTGGGGCAGCTACAAGGAGCGATCGCAGCTTATTTCGCTCTATCAAGAATCAATGCAACAGTCGATTCAAACAGACTTACGGGGCATCAAGGTCGTCTTGGATTTAGCATGGGGTTCGGCAACCAAGGTTTCACCTGATATTTTTAGAAGTCTAGGTGCAGAAGTAATTTGCTTGCACGATCGCCCCCTTGGCGAACGAATTAACGTCAACTGCGGCTCAACGCACCTACAGCCTCTGCAAGAAGCAGTCAAAGAATTGGGAGCGGATATGGGCTTTGCCTTTGATGGCGATGCCGATCGGGTCTTAGCGGTAGATGGTCATGGGGGAGTTGTCGATGGTGACTATATCCTCTATTTATGGGGACAGGAACTGCTCCATTCCGAGCGTTTACCCAATGCTTCCATTGTTACGACTGTGATGGCTAACCTTGGGTTTGAGCGGGCATGGCAAAAATTAGGCGGACAAATGCTACGGACGCCCGTTGGCGATCAGTACGTCCATGCAGAGATGGTGAAATCGGGCGCAATGCTGGGTGGCGAACAGTCTGGTCATGTCCTGTGTCGGCACTATGGGGTGAGTGGGGACGGCTTGCTGACGGCTTTACATCTTGCCGCCTTGGTCAAACTGCGATCGCCTCTATCTGAGTTGATGCAACAGAGCTTTAAGCCCTTCCCACAACTCTTAAAGAATGTGCGTGTTGAAGATCGGGAAGTGCGGCGGCACTGGCAAAACTGCGATCCGATCGTGCAAGCGATCGATTGTGCTACCCACGATCTAGGCGATCGCGGACGGGTACTGGTGCGGGCTTCGGGAACAGAGCCTCTGATGCGCGTCATGGTGGAGGCAGAAACCCTCGATCTAGCACAGCATTGGACAGATCATCTCAGTCAGTTAATTCAGCAGCACTTGGTTCATTAACTTTGCAACGTTACGATCAACAACTCTAAGTCCCCAATTCTTGAGGAGAAATCTCTTAAAGCCTCCCAGAATTGGGGGATTTAGGGTGCGAAAATTAAGCCTAGCCCCCTATCCCAATTCAACTAACGTCCTTGAGCGTGTAGGGCGTTGATCGTATCGGCACATCGTTTGGTGGTTGCCTCTAGGTCAGCGCGATCGCCCGAAGCAGGGGGGGGAATTAACCCTCCCATGCGAATGGTGACAGCGTGGAGGCGCGGGAATTTAGCTCCCTTCGGTAATATTTTCTCTGTTCCCCAGACGCTGATCGGTAAAAGTGAGGTCTGTGTTTTTGCTGCAATCAATGCAGCCCCCAGTTTTGGATCGGTAATGCGTCCATCGGGTGTGCGAGTTCCTTGTAAAAACACCCCTGTCGCCCAGCCATTTTCTAAAGATTCTAAAGCGGCTCGAATGGCAGCGCGATCGCCTGACCCGCGTTTGACAGGATATGCCCCATATAGCTTTATTGCGGTTTTAAGTACGGGTATTTGAAATAATTCCTCTTTTGCCATGTAGGCTACGGGGCGACCCACGCAATTGGATACGATTAACGGGTCAAAATCACTGGCATGATTACTTACGACAATTAAAGGACCCTTTTGGGGTACGCACTCCGCCCCGTAAATACGGGCACCAAAGCAGATATGTAAAGCTGGACTGACGACTGACCACTTAAACAAGTGATACAGGGCTAAGCTAATTTTGGGTTCTCGTTCTGTTGTCATGAAATAAGTTAATGATCGATCGCTGACCACTGTTTAGGAGAGTAGGTCTTAAGAGAGAGCGCATGAATCGTCGTTTGCATCTGCTCAGACAAAGCTTCATACACCATACGATGTTGTTGCATGATCGTCTTACCTAAAAACAAATTCGATACAATTACAGCATCATAGTGACCGCTTCCGACAGGGGCATCCATACGCCCTTTATGATGCTGATGCTCGTGGCTACGATCGGTAATTTCTACATATTCCGCTTGTAACTTTTCTTGTAGAATCGCTTGAATTTGATTGAGTGTTTTCATAATTGATTGGCTGATATTTTGAAAAGATCGGATGCCCCATAGCGATCGACTGTGAACTTTTCTAACGATCTCGCTTGAAGATGCAACTTCAGAATTACATATTCTCTAGAATGTGAGATCAAATCCTTTTTGTACTTATAGATAAATTATGGACTACATCAAACCATATAAAGGCGATCCCCAAGAGGGTAATCTATCTACCCCAATCAGCGATTCTGCATTTACTAGAGCTTTTATCGGTAATTTGCCTGCCTATCGCAAAGGGTTATCACCCTTAACGCGAGGATTGGAAGTTGGTTTAGCCCATGGATATTTCTTGCTTGGTCCTTGGTATAAGTTTGGTCCCCTCCGTGACTCTGAGTTTGCTGCTATTGGCGCTTTCGTCTCGGCTGTTACGTTGGTTCTAATTGCCACTGTAGCTCTATCTGCCCATGGGTCTGTTTCTTTGGGAAATAGCTCTGCATCTGCTCCTGATACGCTAGCAGCATATTCTAGCCCCGATCGCATTAAAACAGCCGAAGGCTGGAGCGAATTTGCTGGTGGATTTTTTGTCGGTGGCGCAGGTGGTGCTTTTGTTGCCTACTTTTTAATCCAAAATCTCTCAGTTGTTGATGCGATTTTTCGTGGTTTAGTCAATTAAATTTAGTCAGCTACAGTAAAAGTGGGTGAACTACTACGCAAAGTAAGCTCAATGAAGAATATATTCTTTCACTGAC
This sequence comes from Tumidithrix helvetica PCC 7403, assembly GCF_965232925.1. Lineage (NCBI taxonomy): Bacteria > Bacillati > Cyanobacteriota > Cyanophyceae > Pseudanabaenales > Pseudanabaenaceae > Tumidithrix > Tumidithrix helvetica. Next base: position 187,020 of record NZ_CBDDRA010000001.1, on the reverse strand, counting down.
TACAGCTAGTATATTTCCCCAGATCTCTGTAACGATTTGAACATTCTACTAACAACCCTAGTAAGGAATTTTTAACATGACAGGTTCTTACGCAGCTTCTTATCTTCCTTGGATTTTGATCCCTATTGTTTGCTGGCTCTTGCCCGCAGCTACCATGGGTATGTTGTTCTTCTATATCGAACGCTAATTTGGCGATTGAAAAGTTTCTTTTTAAGAGCTACCTAGCCTGATGGTTAGGTAGCTTTGCTATAGATAATCCTTCCGTAGTGGTAGGACAAGCCTAAAGTGGTGTGTAAAACTTTTGGGAATTTGCACTTCATTAGCCCTGTCAGTCCAGTAGGGTGTGTTAGGCAATCGCAGTAACGCAGTATAAAAAGGTTTCTACTGACAACAGGTTAATAGAACTAGAAGTCACTAAACCAACTATCGCGCTAACCTCTATTGAAAATCTATGGAAACGATTACGCTTGGTAAAACAGGGCTGCAAGTTACCCCTCTTGGTGTGGGGACTTGGGCTTGGGGCGATAAGTTTTTTTGGACCTATGGACAAGACTATGGTCTAGAGCAGATAAAAGCAGCCTATGATGCCTCGATCGCTGCAGGAATCACCCTGTTTGATACAGCCGAGGTCTATGGCTTGGGTGAGTCTGAGCGCATATTAGGGAAGTTGATTAAAAGTAGTCCTGCTGGTTCCTTAGCGATCGCTACCAAGTATATGCCCCTTCCCTGTCGCGTTAGTGCTAAAGCTGTAAAAAAGGCACTATCCGCGAGTTTAGAGCGCTTACAGCTCAAAAAAATCGATCTGTATCAGATCCATCAACCCGTTAGCTTTTTGATGAGTCAGAAGACCTTAATCGATGCGATCGCGGATGAAGTGAAGCAAGGCAAAATTACGGCTGTGGGGGTGAGCAATTACTCCGCCGAGCAAATGCGAGAAGCCCATGCTTATTTTGCTTCTAGGGGCATCCCCCTTGCGGTGAATCAGGTGCAATATTCATTAATGGCACGAAAGATTGAGACAAACGGGATCTTGGACACAGCTAAGGAGCTAGGTGTGACGATCTTGGCATATAGTCCTCTCGCCCAAGGTTTACTCTCAGGAAAATACACGATTACAAATCCCCCTACTGGGGCAAGAAAACTCGATAGTCGGTTTGGGGCAGATGGTTTAGCCAAACTGACGCCTTTATTAAAGTTACTTCAACAAATTGCCACGCAATACGATCGCACCCCTGCTCAAGTTGCGCTGAATTGGCTAATTGCCCAAGGAAATGTGATCCCCATTCCTGGTGCTAAAACTGGAGAGCAAGCAACGCAAAATGCTGGTGCATTGGGCTGGAAACTCGATCCAGTTGATGTTGGTCAATTGTCACGCACGAGTGCGGCATGGAAAAAGTAAAGTCATGATGAGTCATGGATTCACTTTTAGTCATAAACTATTAAACTGAGAAAAAGACCCAAACAGCAGTACCAAATTTCAGATTCAATAAAGACTGTTAAAGCAAGACTCGTGGGCGATGCTCTCAAGCAGAGGTAACTCTGCAAGCTTACTTTTAAACACATCCTTACAGCTCTGAATGCTGCTATAAACAAAAAACTTGCGTAACACTTACAGCGTGATTTTGCATATCTAGGAAAATGACTCAAATTATTGTTGGAGAAAATGAAGGCATCGAGTCTGCATTACGCAGATTTAAAAAGAAAATCCAGAAAGCTGGACTACTGGCAGATATCCGTCGCTGTCAGTTTCATGAGACAGCAGGCGAAAAGCGCAAGCGCAAAGCTGAAAATGCCAAGCGCAAAGGTCGGTTTCGTCGGCCGTCTTAATGCCTAATCATTTTCTTGTCTAGGGAGATCCGATGAAGATGGCGGTAACTTTGCCATCGTTTTTTGATGCTCTCTTTGTCTTTTGGCAAGATGTGCGTTGATTCTCAGCCACACTTGCCAACAGGCATATAACATAAGAAATGTACTGACAATCGCATAGGTTCCACCCGCAGGTAAGCCCGAAATTGCGATCGCAATGCTACCCACCCATAAAGTCAGAGCATAGATAAATAACACGGTTAGGCGCTTTGATACCCCAGCTTTAACCAAACGATGATGTAGATGGTGTTTACCCGCTGATAGCGGAGATTGCCCATTGCTAATGCGCTGCAAGATCACGATCGAACCGTCCAGAATTGGCACTGCCAAAATGATATAGGGCAGTAAAACGGCTACGGTGGCAACACTTTTTGCTAAGCCGATAATACTCACCCCTGCTAGGGTAAATCCTAAGTAATAGGCTCCCCCATCCCCCATAAAGATTTCGGCTGAGCTTCCAGGTTTAAAGTTATAGCGTAAGAAACCTAGACAGCCCCCCGCAAGTGCCGCCGCAATCAAAGCCGCTCCGGGCTGTTGCATAAATAAACTAGTTACCAGTAAAACCGCAGCCGCGATCGTCGTTACCCCTGCTGCCAAACCATCTAAACCGTCAATCCAGTTAATCGCATTTGCCATGCCCGCTAACCAAAGCATGGTGATCGGTAGGCTAAAAACCCCAAACTTGATAATGCCAATAAACGGAATGGAAACGAAGTCAATTCTGACGCCAACTTTCCAGGCAGCGGCAGCGATCGCTAACTGCATAAACAGACGAGCTATAGCTGGTAGATCGAATAGATCGTCTGCTAAGCCAAGTAAAAAGAAGGCAGCACCACCAATCGTTACCCCCCAAATTTCATATTCCTTGAATGTGGGTATGGTGCCAAACCAGCCAATCCACCAAACCAGTAAAAGGGCACAGAGACTGCCTAAAAAAATCGAGACCCCACCGAGACGAACAACAGGTGTTGTGTGCATCTTGCGATCGTTAGGCTTATCTGTCACTCCCGCTGTTAAGCCAATGGAGCGAATCAGGGGTGTACTAAGCCATACAACTAACGCTGACACTACAAAAGAGACTAGGTAAGGAGCAGCATCTTGATGCAGCATTGACCAACTTGTTATTCTGAGACATTTATGCTTGCAAGCATAGCAGAGTAAATGAATTAGAAGTGATGATTAATCTGCCATTTTCTGTCAGCGATCTTACCGATTTGAGAATTTTGCCTTTACTCATTGCGTGCTTCTTAGACTGGTTCATTGGCGATCCTTGGGGCTTTCCGCATCCAGTGCAGGCGATGGGATGGGCGATCGCTTTTGGGAAAAACATCATCCTCAAAAATATTAAAACGCCCCTAGGTCAGAAACTGGCGGGCATAGGGCTCAACCTAGTCTTGCTTGTTGGTGTGGCAGCGATCGGTGGAATTATCGTGCAGGTATGTTATCGCCTCGATCGCTTGCTAGGGATTGGCATAGAGAGCATTCTACTGGCAAGCTGTTTTGCAGGCAGGAGTCTTAGAGATGCCGCGATCGCTGCGCTCGAACCCTTAGAGGCAGGGGAGATCCAACAAGCCAGAGCTGTTCTGAGCCTCTATGTGGGTAGGGATACGGATAATCTGGAATCGCCAGACATCTTACGCGCAGTCTTAGAAACCGTTTCAGAGAACTGCACCGATGGTGTGATTGCCCCGCTGTTCTATGCCGCGATCGGGGGAGTGCCTCTAGCCCTAGCCTATAAAGCCGCTAGTACGCTGGATTCGATGATTGGCTATAAACGAGAACCCTATACCCATATCGGCTGGTTTAGCGCCAAATTAGAGGATGTTTTAAGTTGGCTGCCCTGTCGCTTGACCGTAATCATTGTGGCAATTTTAAGCATGTTAATGATGCGTCAAAATCCTCTAAATATCTGGCGTATTTGCCAGAGAGATGCCCCTCACGATCCTAGCCCTAACTCAGGTTGGAGTGAGTGCGTATTTGCTGCTGCCTTAGGTGTGCAATTGGGTGGGAATAACACCTACAAAGGTGTTACGAATGTCAAACCGCTTTTGGGAGATCCAAATCAACCCATAACGGTTGCAGTCATTCACCAAGCTTTACAGCTAATGCGTTGGAGTTTCCTGTTCCTTCTATGCTTGGTAGCTGTGCGGTCAGTAGCTTGTGAGTGGTCAGTTTTCAGTTTTCAGTTTTCAGCTTTTGGCTTTCAGTAGATTCTTGCCAATCGAGGAACTGCTTATATGCGAAATATTCTGCACGCGCCATCTCCTGACTATAGAAATAAAGCCAATAAAAAGCCTGCAATTGAATCGCATCGTTGCGGACAAAGCAGGCTCTCTAATTATTTAGTTCGGGATTTCAGGATGGTGAGCCAAATCTCACTGGCGCGAGGCAAATTTCTCGAAATCAGCTTGGGTCTGCTGTAAAAGTTGACTACGACTGTCAACAGAAGAGCGATCGCCATGCAAAGAAGGTACGAGATTACGAGCTTGTAAAGCCATGTGCAGTTGTAAGTGCGCCACGTACTCGCTCAAATCTTCTTGGCGACCGATCAAATCAAAACGATCGAGGATTTGTTCTCTCATGTGAAGTTGCTTAATAAATCGTCTAACTTATAAATAGAAGCTATCACGGTCGGTAGGAATGCCTCCTAACTTTGAAATGAACCGTAATGTTTCGCTGTATTACTTAATTAAATTATATTGCGATCGCAGAAACAGCGTTAATTTTACTCAACGAGGCATCAATCTAAGGTTAGAACTTCGGTTAATGTTTTAAGAAAAAACGCCAAACTCAATTAGGAAACGTACTTTAAAACACCTAATGTCTGTTGAGTATAGGTTTCTCTACAACCAATACGATATGCTAGAAGCGTTATGCAACATGAATCTAGTCAGGCAACCTAGTCGTTCAGAATTTGTATAAGTTATTCATTCCCAATCTTATTTAAATTTTTTAGTTTAGAGTCTTATGTTAAAACGTGCTGTCTGCGCCTTAATGGTGGTGCTTACCTTTTGTCTAAGTGGCTGTGTTACCCCTACAAGTGGCTTAGTACCTTTTGTTGACAGCAAAGATGGCTACCGATTTCTCTACCCTAATGGCTGGCTAGAAACCAAGCTAAAAGATGGCCCGGATGTCTTATTTCACGACATCATTGAGCCATCAGAAATTGTCTCTGTGGTGATTAGTAAACTTGAAAGTGTCAAGAACTTACAAGATATTGGCGATGCTAAGGATGTTGGGTTACGCTTGCAAAAGCGTGTGATTGCGGCACCAGGTTCTGGGCGAGAAGCTGAATTACTTAGCGCCGAACAACGCGACCAGAATGGCAGACCTTACTATTTATTAGAATATGCGGTAAAACGAACCAATGGAGAGTTTCGTCACGACTTAGTCAGTGTTTCGGCAAATCGCGGTAACCTTTATACATTGAGTGTTTCAAGCCTTGAAAGCCGTTGGACTAAAGTGAAAGATCTGTTTTACAGGGTCGCAAGCTCTTTTTTAGTCGAATAGCCTAAATAATGAGATATTAAACCCGAAGGATAAAAATCTCTGTATGTCTCAAATTCTGATTATTGATGATGACCCAACTATGCGTCTGACCTTATCAAGGTCACTCAAAAATCAGGGCTATGAAGTGGTTTTGGCGGCAGATGGTGGAGAAGGATTGCGCATGGCAAAAAGCCTACATCCGTCACTGATTATCTGTGACTGGATGATGCCAGTGATCGACGGGCTAGAAGTCTGTCGCAGTGTCAAGGCAACCCCTGAGCTAGCCAATACATACTTTATTTTGTTGACAGCACGAGATCAAGAAGGGGATTTAGTGCAAGGGTTCGAAACTGGAGCTGATGATTTTCTAGCCAAGCCACCCCGAATTAATGAGTTAAAAGCAAGGGTAAGAGCGGGTCTACGTTTGTATCAAGCAAATCACGATCTACAGCTGCAAAAGCAATTGCTGGAAAACGAATTGTCACAGGCTGCGGAATATGTGCGATCGCTTTTGCCGCCCGACCTAGAAGACGACGTTTCCATCCATTCTTGCTTTTTGCCCTCCACGCAGCTAGGCGGAGATTGTTTTGACTATTACTGGTTAGATGACGAAAATTTTGTGGTTTACCTGCTAGATGTCTCAGGGCATGGGGTGGGCTCGGCTTTACTCTCAGTATCCGTTTTAAATCTATTACGCACCAGAGGACTACGCAGTCGCACGCACCCTTTAGAGGCAACTAATTTTCGCAAGCCCAGTGAAGTCTTAAGCGATCTAAACACCAACTTTCAAATGTCAGATCACCAAGAGATGTATTTTACGATCTGGTATGGCGTTTATAACAAAAATACCCGCAGACTCACCTATGCCAGTGGTGGTCATCCTCCAGCGATTTTAATTAATCCAGACAGTTCTCAAGCAGAGCCTCGGTCTGACGATCGCTTAGTACAACAGCTTAAAACATTCGGGTTGCCGATTGGCATGATGCCTGATGTCGAATATGAGGAAGCCTTCTGTGACATCACAGTTGGTAGCTCCTTGTATATATTTAGTGACGGCGCCTATGAAATTCCCCTAGAAGATGACAGTATCTGGGGAATTGACGCCCTGGTTGATGCCCTATTGAGATTCCCTGTAGGGTTACAGCCACCTGACGGCGAAAATTCACCGATTGACTATGCCTTAAGTTGTGCTAAAAAAGTTAACAAAACTGGGCAACACAATCTTGACGACGACCTATCTTTGCTCGAAGTTCGTTTTGTGAGGTAGAAGGTTGAGTACTGCCTAGGTCGAAAAATTATGATCCCTTCCTAATTTGCTCCAACCTTTGCGTTGAACTCATCGCGACTAGCATAGATTTTAAATATTTTGCTCATGCTCGTTAGCTCAAACAACATCTGTACTTGTTCGCTAGCAGAACAAATCGCCATGTCGCCATCGACACTACGCATTGTTTTTAAAGCTGAAACCAGTGCGCCTAGTCCAGAACTATCCATAAAGCTAATATTCTTGAGATCTATCAGTAAAAACTTAGGCTTATTGGTAGAAATTTGACTAACTTGACGGCGAAATTGACCCGCACTAGTGACATCTAAGCGTCCAGATGGTTCAAGAATTTCAATTTCAGCACTCATGCGTTGACTCCGAATGTGACTTACTGAAGATAACAAAATTAAGCATAAATCTCAAATTGCCAAACTATTCAGTAGTTAAGTTATACCAGTTACTCACCGGCATTGTTCTCTTAATTTCATCGACGAGGGGCAGTTCATATTTGGCAAACGTGGCAACAAGGGTCAAAATATCTACAGCAATGTCATCAGGTTTCCATTCATGTCCGAATTACCTAGTCCCGAAAAAATTCTCCAAGTACTTACTTCGATCCTAGAACCTCAAGAGAAAAAAAGCTTAGTCGATCTCAATAAGATTCGGGATGTTGCTGTCAAACCATCTGGTGTCGTGAGTTTTAGCTTGGTAAATCCCAGTAGTTCGTATCGAGATGCTCTGATCGAACAGTGTAAAAGCGCAATAAAGACTTTACCCGCCGTGAATGACGTTTGGGTGAAAGTTATTACCGAAACGCCAGCGATCGCTAAAGATTCAGCTGCCAGCGTAGCAACTGGCGTGGGAATTGAAGGAGTGAAACACATTCTTGCTGTCTCTAGTGGCAAAGGTGGTGTCGGTAAAACCTCTGTCGCTGTAAATTTGGCAGTTACGTTGGCAGAGATGGGGGCAAAGGTAGGCATTCTTGATGCGGATATTTATGGGCCCAATGTCCCTGTAATGTTGGGTATGGATGCAGCACAGATTCAAGTAACCAAAAACGCCGATGGCTTAGATATTGTCGAACCAGCATTTAATCATGGGGTGAAGATGATCTCAATGGCATTTTTGATCGAAAAAGATCAGCCTGTGATGTGGCGAGGCCCCATGCTAAATGGTGTCATCCGTCAGTTTTTATATCAAGCCAACTGGGGCACGCTCGATTATTTGATCGTCGATATGCCTCCAGGAACGGGAGATGCTCAGTTAACCCTAACGCAGTCCGTCCCGATCGCTGGGGCAATCATTGTGACAACGCCCCAAACCGTTTCTCTATTAGATTCGCGTAAAGGACTCAAGATGTTCCAAAGTCTGAACGTGCGCGTGTTAGGGATTGTAGAGAATATGAGCTACTTTATTCCTCCTGACATGCCCGATAAGCAATATGACATTTTTGGCTCAGGGGGTGGGGCAAAAACTGCCGCAGAGCTAGGTTTACCTTTGTTGGGTTGCGTTCCTTTAGAAATTGGGCTGCGAGAAGGTGGCGATCGCGGCATTCCCATCACGCTCAGCCATCCTGAATCTGCTTCGGCAAAGGCTTTAAAAGCAATTGCTCAAGCGATCGCACTCAAGGTTTCAACGCCAGGAGCTTAGTTTTTGCCATTGGATTGCCTGAAATAATAGCTAGAATCGCAGCAATGTAATATAGTGAGACAGTCAATTATGAAAATTGTTGGCTCAACTCTAGTAAGAATCCCGTGAGGCCTCATGGACACTGTAATTGCCATGTTGCAATACTATAGCTTTGACCTCGGCGGTTACACGACTGACGATCTCGCCCGAGTGTGGAGTAAATACGAATCTAGCTGGGTTCGCCTCGCGATCGTAGAATCTTTATTTCAGGGACGCTATAAGGCAGTATCTGTTAACCAGATTTTGACCTTTTGGGAGCGTAAAGGAGAACCTCATTGTCGGTTTAATCGAGAATTTGAGCGTTTAGTTTGCGGTGACTTTGTGACGCAGCTCCCCGCCGCTTTCTCTAATCATCCTCAAAAAGTCACCTATACAACGGATAAAGCGAAAACCGTTAAAGCTGAACTGCCTAAGAGCGAACCAGTAAAGCCTGAAATACCTAAACCTGAGACATCAAAGGGTGTAAGTCGTTCCATACCTTCGCCCTCTCAAAACACTGCCACTCAAAATCTCTCAGAGCGCATACCCCTCCCTAAATCTAGTCGCCAACAAGAGCAGCCGATCGCAGCCAAGCCAAGCAAAAACTCGATTCCAGCATCTCCCTCTAGATCTTTGCCTCCTGCACAGGTTCCCCCACATGTCTCTGATGTTTATCGCTCCGCGCTAGAAAATATGCAGCTATTTGCAGAATCTTCGTTGTTTGTCGATAAGCTTAAGTCTATGTGTCAAGGCAGTGACGTTATTGTGCATTTGCCCAAAAACCTGCAAAAACCCTTGCAAACAACCCTGCAAGTTGACACAAAAATTGCTGTGGAGGTAGGCGCTAAAACGATTAGTACACCAACCATTGAAGCGATCGCAGAACCTAAAATTGAGACTCAAGTAGAAGCAAAAATAGAACCCAAAGTTGAAGCGATCGCAGATTCCTAACGATTGATTCCACAAGCTTCCATCGGAGTTCCAATGGGTGATATGGAATTGCTGGATATAAAGACGTTAGGCGAACCTTTTGGTTGGCAACGTGGTTCTGGGAATTGGCAGGCTGTGAACGATGCGATCGCCCGTCGAGAGCCGATTCAGGTAATTCAAGAGGTTGGTTCCACGCTTTGGCAAACGCATCTGCCAGAGGGACATTCTTTTCAATTTGGCTTTCCTGAAATTTACGATACGACTCCTTCGCCTAAAGCGCGAGTTTGGATTAGCCACATTCAAAGACGGTTCTCGCCTGAGTCGGATTTCCCTAAAGTACAATGGCATCCGAGGGTGTTATGGATAGGAATGGGTTGCGAACGCGGTACATCCGCACAAACAATCGCAGAGGCGATCGCGATCGCCTGCCGTTCTCGCCACTTATCGGAACAAGCGATCGCGGGGATTGCCACCATCGATCGCAAGGCGGATGAAGTTGGTTTGTTAGAATTTTGTCGCGATCGCGATCTGCCTTTACGTTTCTATAGTTCAGAGAGTCTTCGTGCGATCGCAGTACCCAATCCTAATTCATCCGTAGATCGAGAAGTCGGAACGCCTAGCGTGTCAGAAGCTGCTGCAATCTTGACTGTAATGGAAATTGACCTCTCTCTCCCAACCTCTCTCTCCTACAAGGAGAGAGAGGAGCAAGAAAATATAAGCCCCTCTCCTTTGAGGAGAGGGGTTGGGGAGAGGTCAAATTGCCTACTTATACCCAAACAGATATTCAAGCAACCCAATCAAAAAGGATCGGTGACTGTGGCGATCGCATTGGCAACCAGAGAATATATCAAAAGGGCATAAAATCTGATATTTTCCTGACCGAGAATTGCTATTGTTGCGGTAAGATGAAAAAAAAACCGTTAGTGTTTGGTGTAAAGCTGATACCATTTTCAAAAAATGATGCAACGCATCTTTTTGAAAAGACCGCGCAGAGCGCGGAACCCAGAACCCGATCTGCCACAAATTCAAGAGAAATTGGTATAAACTTTAAAGCAAAGGTAATGCAAGTGTATTGTCTTATCAACATGGATAGGCAAATTGTCACAAAGGTGGATTACTCTTCACGATCTTTTAGACGCTCATCACAAATGGCTATTGGCAGCGTTTGACTTCTCCATCGGGCATAATGGCTCCGCATAAGCTGGTCTGATTGAGCAAAACTCCCTCTAAATTTGCCCCGCGTAAATTTGCGCCGTTCAGGGTAGCAGCCCGCAAATTGGTTCCTGATAGATCGGCTCCTGATAGATCGGCTTTGAGCAAATTAGCGCCGACTAAATCGGCTCCGCTCAGATTAGCGCCTCTCAGATTAGCTTCGGTTAATCTTGCGCCTCTCAGTCTTGCTAGCTTTAGGTTTGCGCCTGCCAAATCCGCACCAGCGAGATTGCGATTTTCCGCACCGATATTAACGATTTCCCAGACAATGCGCCACTTGCGATCGAGCACAGTCTCCAGATTGATTTTGCTCTCTCTTAGGTTGGCTAGGCGCAGGTCGGCTCCCTCTAGATTGGCGTTATAGAGCTGTGCTCCGCCCAGATCGGCTTCAACCATGGTGGCATTTCTCAGGTCGGCATAGCGCAGGTTGGAAGTAGTTAAATTGGCGCGGGTGAGGTTGCTCCGCCGCAGGTTGATAATAAACAGATAGCCTTGCGATAGATTTGCCTCTTCGAGGTTTGCTCCTTCGAGACTGGCTTTTTCCAGATTTGCGCCAGACAGGTCAGCTTTGACAAGGCTTTGACCTTCTAGGCGTTGGTTCGCCACCTTCCAGACTAGGAACCATTTGGGATCGAAAGCCGTATCGCCATCAATTTTGCTATGCCTCAGATCGGTGTGAAATAGATTTGCTCCCGCGAGGCTTGCTCCTGCTAAGTTAGCGCTTTCCAAGGTCGCTCCTGATAGATTCGTTCCCTCCAAGTTGGCTCGTGTCAGATTGGCATGCTTAAAGCGAGCGTTGCTCAGATCGGACTTTTGTAAATCGGCTAATCGCAAATTCGCTCCATCGAGATTTGCCCCATCGAGTTTGGCATTGCTGATGTTGGTTTGCTCCAAATTGGCATTCCGTAACACAGTTTGACTGAGATTTGCCCGTTCCAGATTGACTAATTTCAAATTAGCCCGAAAGAAGTTCGCTCCTGCTAGCTTGGACTCTAGCATATTGGCTCCGATTAGCTTTGCCCCTGAAAGCAGCGCTTCCCTAAGGTCAGCGCCGATCATATTTGCCGCCGTCAGGTTTGCCCCTTCTAGCTTTGCTGCCTTTAGATCGGCATATCTGAGGTCGGCTTCTCTTAAATTTGCACTGTTGAGTTCGGCTCCCCCCAGTCGAGCATTGGGCAAATCGCATTCGGCACAGGCGCGGGTTTTGATCAGTTGATCGACATGGCTTTGGTTGTAAGCCAAGACTGCTGTGGGATTCACGCTAAGGGCACAGAGTAAGGCGATCGCTACTCCCGCCCAACTCCTTTTCTGTCCTTTGCGGCGATCCGCCATTTTAGAATCGCAGGGCGCTAACCAATCTTCTGTTTGCATAAGGTTGAATCTAGTCCTGTGTCGACACATAAATGGTAATGCAACTCATTTCTTAATTTCTCCGAGGTGGCAACTCAGAAGGAGAAAGGGAATCGCTTCTAGGACGACCCGATGGATCGCTAGGCACGAGCGGAGAATCAATTTCAGGGACAGGAGGTATAGGTGGTGCGGTCTTCGCATCCGCTGAGGGTGGAACTTGGAGGGGGGCGATCGTCTGGACGACAAAGGAGCGCACCACCTTCTCGCCATCTGCCCCTGTTACCTGCAACACGTAGTTCTCGGATGCGGTTTGAGGACTGAGGGTAATCGCTGCCTGACCTACCGGGGGTACTGTACCTGGCGCAGGTAGCAGTTCGACCTTCATTGCAGCGGATCCTTCTACTTTCCAACTAATCGTCAAGATTGTAGGAATATCAGGTGTAACATTAAAGGAATATTGGGGTAATGCTTCCTGTCCGTTGACCTTGAGTTCCAAAACTTGCGAAGGTAAGGGTGCAATCTTAATCGTGTCTGTTTTCTTGGCTTCTGGAGGAGCTTTAGGATCTTGAGGGATCTGTCTAGAAGTTGTAGTTAGCTCAAACACATAGCTCCCGGGCTTGAGGGCATCGGTAGGCACGCTTTGACAGACAAGTTGGTCTTGGGCAACTTTACAGAGCGGTTGCAAGTTCTTAGGAATACCTCGGCTAAAGTCATAGGTTACAGGGGGGCTGTTGACTTCACCCTCAGGCGATCGCCCTACGATCGTCACGCCTTTAAGCTGTCTAAAGTTATCGATCTTCCAATTCAACTGAATCAGTCCTTTGGGAAGTGGCGGGTTTTTCGGATCGGCTTTTGGATCGTTTGGGATGAGAGCGACAGTATTCGGCAAGGATGGCGTGGGATTTTGTGAAGGTGCAGAACTAGCAGTGGTTACCGTGCTTGTAGAGGAATCCTTCGCTGTGTTGGTATTTGCGTTGGTATTTGCGTTGGTATTAGAATTCGTTCCCTTTGTAGGAGGTTTGAGTTCGGCGTAGAGGGGGCGGGTTGAGGCAAACTCAGCGATTTTAGGAGAAGGAATGGGATCGATTAAAACTGTACTGGTTTTGATCGTAGCAACGGGTACGCCTTTGGCATCTTTAGGTACTAACTTTAACTCAAACACATAACTACCCGCTTTATGGGCGTCTGTCGGTACATTTTGGCAAATCAGGACTTGCTCGATCGTACAGTTTTTCTTTAATTCGGCGGGAATGCCCTGACTAAAGTTGTAGGTGACAGGAGCGCTGATGATTTTGCCATCGGGTGACATGCCTAAAACCGCCACCTCTTGCAAACGGTTAGGGTTGGTAATGCGCCATCTCAGGCGTACGGCTTCTCCTTCGACTTCACGATAGGAATTTGCTTCGGAGGCAAACTCCACAACCTGCGGACTGGCAGGCGGACGAAAAAAGAACCACCAAATCAAGAAGATAATGAAGCCAATAGTTCCTAAAATGCTCAGGAGTAACAAGAGAAACTGCCACCAAGGGCGAGCTTCCATCATTAAAATACCAGGGTAGCGGTTGTTGAGTAATGGAAAACCTTCCTTATCCTCAAGCTCTACCATAAAGGGAAGGTAACGATCCACAAAAAAGCGGGGCTTGCATTTCTCAGTAGGTTGAACTTGGAGACTGATTCTCACGCCTCCCTTGGGCAAGATCTTCACCGACTCAGGTGCAAATGCGTAGGTACATAGATCGACTTGATCGGTGCTTCTTGCCTGAAATGTGACTTCACGGATCAAGTTACTGCGGTTATGGATACGAAGATCGTAGAGCCCCGGTTGGCGTTTGACTCGACCCAGCAACGTTAGCAACTCGACGTCAATCTGGTAGGTCGGCAATACCTCTATGTAAATCACATCCAAAAGCATCAACTCGGGACTATTGGATGAATGCAGGCGAATGGTAGGAGCGTAAACGCCAGCCCAAGTATCGATCGGAGGTTTGATTGTCAGTCGAATATCGCCGCGATCGCCTGGATTAAGCTGCAACCCATCAGCAGCATTAATAATTCCTAGGGAGGGTAGACCTTCGGGATAATGAATCGTCAGCCATTTTGTATCGAGTTCTGGACAAGACACTCGAAAGCGATCGACGCGATCGGAGCGATTTAAAACGGTGACCGTGACTTGAAAGGGTTCGTTGGGTTGGAGAGGATGGGGGGTATCTGAACTGGTGCGAGGCAGCAGTCTAAAGGTAGGATCGTTGACTTTAACGACATCCTGTACGGATGCGGCGATCGTAACTCTTCCCAAATGCTGAATTGGCGTGTCTTCAGGATAATGTTGAGGTGCATCAATGATTAGCAGATAGTTATAAGTATTGGGAGTTGCCTCAGGTGGAATCTGAATCAAAAAGACAACCTCGCTACTTTGACCGTAGCTCAGGGCAAGCCGTTCAAACGGCGATGCGCACCATTGCCGCAAAAGACCCGAGACTTCGTCAAGGTAAACATCAATGATGGCACTCTGGTTGCCTTGATTGGTGATCGTGACGCAAAGCTCAAACTCAGACCCCGGCGTCACCACGATTTCACCAGAAGGATTAATAATCGTAGAGAGGGGCTTACCAGGTGTAAGTGTTTGTTTAGAAGAGGGACTCGCAGAGTTTGCTTGCCGTTTTGCCGCAAGTTTAATCGAGTAGAGCGTCTCACCTAAAATTCGAGTTTCTTGTAAAAAACCCTGTGCTACGAGCGCCTCAAGTTCAGCCCGAACTAGGTTTTCATCTTCAGCAATTTGGCTGGCAACTTCAGACAATCCGCATTCTTTGCGGCGAATAATCCAATTGACGATTTGCTGCTGTCTGGTCGGTAAAGTAAGGATATCGACTATACTAACGCCAGAATCGGGTTCTGTTGCCACATTTGCACTGCTTTCCCTAGAATAGCTCGGTTGATCTCCTCTCATGAATTAATTCACACCTCTAGATAGATCCGATCGTTACCAACACCGTTCTCCGAGAAAGAGATCTTTGCACAGGCTTCTGTTTGACAAAACAATAAATTGTCTGATAAAAGGATTGAGCATAATCATCGACAATGAGAAAACCTGTGCCTATGGCACAACAAACTTTGAACTGTGAAGAGGGTATGTTGTTGGAAGTGGTTTTCAATCATTGATCTTGTGAAGTATTCGACTACGATACGTTTGATGGAAATGTTATGCGTTTTTATAAAAAAGTAAATTTTCTCAAACAGGCGATTTATATAAAATGTCTACTGAACGATCCGAAAAAGTAGTAAAAGCAATAGATTTAAATTAGATGCCCCAATAAACCAATGGTGGTGCTTTCCTAGACTAGGATAATATTAAGCTTACACAGGAAGCAATAGCTAGCGATCCCCAAGTAGCTATTATAAAGCGCTATTGAAAGCTAAGTCACGTGCCAAAGGCAGTCCAAGTTAGTTTAAAAAAAATTCTTAAGCCCGAGGTACTCGCTCTGCTGAATAGTATGGCGACAGATATTGCTGCGATCGCAATTCAAGACCTTGATGGCAAGATCCTATTCGGAGAGGTCAGCCAAGCTGCGGGAGAAAAATTTCCGATTGGCATTAACGAGCAAATTGTCGGTTGGGCGATCTCCGCGCGGCATGCGGATACCATTGCCAATTGGCTTTCCTCGATTTGGCGATCGGAGCAAGCCAAGAAAACTATTATGAAAGAGGCTTTGGAAAGATATAAAGAAATCAATTGTCTTTATCACATCGCTGAAGGCTTAGTAAACTGCAAAGGGCTGCAAGATATTGCCCAATTAACCCTGAAAGCCGCTAAACGAGTTTTACAGTTTAGTAGTGCATCGATGATGATTGCACGCGATCGCACGCAAAACACCCTAGAACTAATTGCAGGAATTGGCTCAGCGGGTGACTATATCTCTGGTACGATCGTCGAGCTAAAAGGTGGGATCGCTGCCTCTGTAATTCAGCAACGCAAGGGCGAAGTTATTAACGATGTGATGGCTGACCCTAGATTCGTTAAGGGTGCGAATCCAATTTGTTCGATGATCTGCGTGCCTTTATTAGGAAATGAGCGGATTATTGGTGTGATTAATATTAGTAACAATGTCCCAATCCGCTACAACGCCAGCGATCTAAAGCTTTTAAAGACAATTGCATCTCAAGTCACACCAGCCATAGACAATCTGATCGTCTATGAGAATCAGCTACAGCAAGCCCAAGAACGAGAGTACAAATTGCAGCAACAGTTGATAGAATTACGGCTTGAGATTGATGAGGGAAAACGGGTGCAGCAAGTAGCTGAAATTACAGAAACCGAGCAGTTCAGGCTTTTACTTAAAAAAGCAGAAGAGCATCGGCAGAGGCGCAATAAGCATCGTGAGTTATCTGAGCAGTAGGTATATGTCGAAAATTATTTCAGTACATTCGTTTCGAGGTGGAACTGGGAAGTCAAATGCTACTGCTAACTTGGCTGTAGCGATCGCTTGTCAAGGCAAACGGGTGGGCATTATCGATACCGATATTCAATCCCCAGGAATTCACGTTTTATTTGGGTTAGAGCCCGATCTCATAGAGTTTACGCTAAATAGTTATCTGTGGGGAAACTGCGCGATCGACAAAGCTGCCTATGATGTCAGCCCTAAAGAGGTGCAAGCGCAGAATGGTTGCATTTTTTTCGTTCCGTCTAGTATCAAAATGGCTGACATTTCCAAGATTTTACGGGAGGGTTTTAGTGTTGAGATTTTGCAAGACGGCTTTGAAGCGCTGATCGATCGCTTAGGGTTAGACTATCTATTGATTGACACCCATCCTGGACTAAATGAGGAAACCCTGCTGTCGATCACAATGTCTGATATTTTGGTGCTACTCATGCGTCCCGATCAGCAAGACTTTCAAGGTACAGCCGTAACCATTGATGTAGCGCGTAAGCTAGGTGTATCGCAGATGCTGGTGGTGATCAATCGCATGCTACCCAGCTTCGATCAAGAAATGCTGAAAGAACGAATCAAAACAACCTATCAAGTTCCTGTGGCAGGTGTTTTACCCAATAGCGAAGATATGATGCTACTCGCCAGTAATGGTTTGTTTTTACTTCTCTATCCCAATCATCCGCTCAGTCTAGAGTATCAGGCGATCGCAAACCTGATCGCTACGTAGAAATGGTATGAAGCACTCGTAGCTTGAATGCTAACATAACTGAGTAGCTATATTCTTATTCCATAAGAGTTTGCGACCATCGGAGCGCTTATCTTACATGACTTCCCTACAGCGATCGCCATTCCTATCCATATTGTTTGCGATCCTGTTGCTCGTAGCTCTGGGAATTCTAAGCTTACCTACCCAAACACTGGCGGCTTCATCTTCTCTGATTTTACAGGATACGCAAGATCGCTACCCCTTGGGGTCATATTTAGAGATTTTAGAAGATAAATCGACGCAATGGACAATTGATGCGGTGAGCCAATCGCCTCTGGCACAGCAGTTTGTTCGTAATCACACCGAACGTCCTTCCTACGGATTTACCCATTCCGCCTACTGGATGCGGTTGCATCTCCGCAATCAAGCATCAGCAGCAACTGCATGGCGATTAGAGATTGGTTATCCTTTAATCGATCGCATAACCCTTTACCTGCCTGACGAACGCGCTCAACAGACCCAAAATGTCTCAGAATCAGGAAAACAGTCACAAAAATGGATTGTTAAATATGCAGGGGACTCCTATCCATTCGCAATTCGAGAAGTAGACGATCGCCTCCCTGTTTTTAAAATTCCTCTTGCATCTCAAACCGAACAAACGATTTTTCTGCGTTTTGAAACAACCAGCAGTTTACCGCTTCACCTGACGCTTTGGTCGTTAGAGGCTTTTGCCCAACATCGCTATCATCAGCAATTTCTCTTGGGAGGGTTTTATGGCATTCTCTTGGTGATGAGCGGCTATAATTTCATTTTGTTCTTGATTCTTAAAGAACGCAGCTATTTATACTATGTTCTATTTGTTTTAAGTGGGGGTGCATGGGTTGCTACCACCGATGGATTTGGGCTGCAATATCTCTGGCCCGAGCAGGTTTGGTGGAACAATGTCGCGATTATTATTTTGGCAGCGCTCTCCGCGTTCTCTGTTCTCAACTTCATGAATGCTTTTTTGCAGACCAAGATTTATAGCCCTAGACTTCGCAAAATCATCTTTGGTGTAAATTTCCTATGGTTCCTGATCGTTATTGCCGCAGTGTTTGTTAGCTATCGACCTGTTGCACAGACAGCAGTGGCTTTATTGGCGATTAGTTGCGTAATCGGTATGACCGTTGGCGTGAAATCTTGGCAAGGAGGCTATCGACCCGCTCGCTATTATCTGATCGGTTATTCGCTCGTGCTGATTGGTGCATTTTCCTATTGTTTAACCCTATTTAATCTCATTCCCAGTAACTTCTTTACAGATGAGAGCCTGAGATTAGGGTTGGTGTTTATGGTGTTTATGCTCTCCCTTGCCCTTGGCGATCGCATCAATCTCTTAAAGCAAGAAAAGGTAGAAGCCCAAGCAGAAGTCATGCGCGAACAGCAAGAGGCACTCCGCCTCAAGGATGAATGGACTGCTACACTACAACAAGCAAAGGATGAATTGGAGCATCGGGTAGTAGAGCGGACAAAAGATTTAAAACAGGCAAAAGAAGCAGCGGATAATGCCAATCGTGCTAAGAGCGAGTTTCTTGCAAATATGAGTCATGAGTTGCGAACGCCTTTAAATGCCATTCTCGGTTTTACGCAAATTATGTATGGTGATGACTCGCTGACTTCCGAACAGTTAGAGAACCTCAGTATCATTAGCCGCAGCGGCGATCATTTATTGGAACTGATTAACGACATCCTAGATATGTCTAAGATCGAAGCAGGCTATATGAGCTTCAATCAAAATAATTTTGACCTATACAAGCTCTTAAATAGTTTAGAAGAGATGTTTGCTTTACGGGCAAGTTCCAAAAACCTACAGCTTCTATTTGAATATCCCCCTAATTTACCTCGATTTATTCAAACCGATGAAGGGAAATTACGGCAGATCTTGATAAATTTGTTGGGAAATGCGGTTAAATTTACCAACCAGGGCAGTGTAGTGCTGCGCGTGGCAGTTGTAAATCAGTTTCACCGTGGCGATCGCGACTTCATAACGATTAATTTTGAAGTAGAAGATACGGGGGGCGGGATCTCTCCCGATGAAATCGGCTTTTTATTTCAACCCTTTGTGCAAACTGCGTCAGGCAAAAAATCTCAGCAAGGGACAGGGTTGGGATTGCCGATTAGCCAGAAATTTATCCAGCTCTTGGGAGGAGAACTGAGGGTGCAAAGTGCGATCGCTCACGGAACGTTGTTCCAGTTTGAAATACAGGCATCCTTGGGAACTACGATAGAGCAAAAAATTCAACAGCCTGCTCACCGAGCGATCGGGCTAGCTCCCGATCTGCCCATCTACCGCATTCTGGTTGTCGATGATGTCTGGGAAAACCGCCAGCTACTGACCAAGATGCTTTCTCCCATTGGTTTCGATATCAAAGAAGCAGAGAATGGAGCAGAAGCGATCGCCCTTTGGGAGAGTTGGCAACCGCATTTGATCTGGATGGACATGCGTATGCCTGTCATGGATGGGTATGAAGCTACGAGAAGAATTCGAGAGAGAGAACGTCAGGAGAATGTAGAATTAAGTCACCCATTCTCAAAGACAATAATTATTGCCCTGACTGCCAGTGCTTTTGAAGAAAAGCGATCGCTGGTACTAGCCGCAGGCTGTGATGATTATGTGCGTAAACCCGTGCAACAAGATACTTTATTTGCGAAAATGGCAGAGTATTTGGGAGTACGATATCTTTATACTGATAAGGGTAGTAAGCTAGATCGAGCAATGACAGGCAAGGAAACGATCGACAAAGCAAAAGACAATCAGGATGCTCGTCCTTCCTTGAGAATTTTGCTTGCTGAAGATAATATCGTCAATCAAAAAGTAGCTATAAAAATGCTAAAAAATTTGGGCTATACGGCCGATCTTGCCAATAACGGGTTGGAAGCAGTAGAGATTCTCAATCATCAAGACTATGATGTCATTTTCATGGATATGCAAATGCCTGAAATGGATGGACTAGAAGCAACGATAAAAATTCGAGAGATGGAGAGGAATGGCAAAATCAGGCATTCAATTCGCTTCCAAGATTCTCCCCCAGACCTATGCACCCTTGCCCCAATCAAGATTATTGCGATGACGGCAAATTCCTTGGCGGAAAACTTCGATATCTGCATTGCGGCGGGCATGGATGGTTTTCTTGCTAAGCCTATCCGCATGGACGAGCTAAAATCCATTTTAGAATCTATTTCCTCATAATACTTACAGATTCAATCAAGTTTCCTACCGTTAATCTTTCTCTCTGTCCATCGCTTCGCCAAAGTAGGAATTGATGCAAGCATCATCTCTGACCATGATTTAAATACTTATTCAAGGTGGGTAAAAGATTGACGATCGCATCAGGTTGTTTCAGGACGACATCCGCAATTTGAACCAACTGGGTAATACCATCAGGCGGTGTAGGCGATTGTGATTGCTGCGCATCGATTCTACCATCAATCACAATAATGGGAATGCCTACGTTCATTTTTGCTAACTGCGTCATATCCTTTTGCTCCTGGAAAGTTAGATGCAAGCGATCGTTCACCATCACAATCAGTGCATCGGCAACCTGTGACTCAAGACTCTGTTGCAGCAACTCCGAATCATTGAGAAACTGAACTTGTAATCCTGCCAAGGTCAAGTATTGGTGTAAAGGTTGAGCTAAGACGTTCGCTTCCAAGTTCGCTTCTGAGGTGGCATCTTTAAACGTAAACAACAAAATCGTTGGCGCTTGCAAATGGCTGACTGCTCGATGAATCAATCGATTGAGTCGCTGAGAGATTGTGAATGGGAGTAAATTGGGATCGGAAGATTCCACTTCTGGACATCCATATAACCTAAGATTTGGGAACTGAGTCTGTAATGGAGCCAAGTCCGCAGTTTCTATGCCAATAAGCAAAATAGGCAGCTTAGATAGCGTGTCTAACTGATAAAGATTTGCCAACCGCGATCGCATCTTTTCTTTTTCTCTACTATTTAAGATGGTCAGATCGGTTTGCCAAATTCTTGAAATCATTTCGCCTTGAGCCAGATCGTCTGCCTCTAACAAGCGATGTCCCAAATCTTGGAGCAGAGCGATCGTTTCTTCTTCTACATCTTGACGAAAATAGACAAGGGTTAGAGGTTTTTGCGCGATCGCATACTGAGATAAAAACGTACTCAGTTGAGCTGGTTGTATCGGCTTCGTCAGAATGCCATCAACTAATTGATACCCATCGCGTTTGGTTTCGCTAGGGTCGATTGCCATCACCACACGAATATGCTGGGTTGCTGGGTCGCATTTTAGTAGAGCCAGCACATCCCAGCCTGACAGCATCGGTAGGTTGGGGTTGAGTAAAATCAGACAGGGTTGTAAGCGACGAGCTTTTTCTAGTGCCTCGGTACCCGAACGGGCGACCACAACACGATAGCCCCAGTCTGTCAGCGTCACCATAAACCGCTCTACATCTTTAGACACTGCTTCTACCACCAACACAAGACGGCTATGGCTGATCGCAACCTGTGAGTCAAGCTCTAAGTTACTAGGTGGCGCAGGGGGCAACAAAATCGTAAACTGGCTACCTACACCTTCTTGAGAGACAAAGGTGACATCGCCTCCATGCAATCGAGCCAGATGCCGCGTCAAGACTAGACCCAGACCAGGCCCATCAAAGCGACGGGTGAGCACGCTTTCTACCTGCTGAAATTTCTGAAAAATCAGATGTTGCTTTGCTTCTGGAATTCCTATGCCGCGATCGGCTACGGTAAAAGCAATCCAACCCTCCCACCATCGTACTGATAGCTTAATTTGTACTTTCGTTGGCACAGTTTGAGGCGGAAGCTCCTCGTATTCTTGGGTTTCCTCGTTAAACGAATCAATGGGGACTTCGCTAAATTTACAGGCATTGGAAAGCAGATTGACCAACATCTGCTGCAATCTACCACCATCCGCAATCAAGGTAGGAATTGTGGGGTCAATATCTAGCAAAATTTCTAAGGGGGGGATACCTGTTTCTGAGGCAAAGTTTTTATGAATGCCAATGTCTTGCTGCCACAATCTGCGTGTTTGCTGAATACTTTGTTGACAGATAGTTTTGGTGGAGACGGTTTCCAACGAGAGGGCTAGTTGACCTGACTCAGACTTGGCAAGGTCAACAATATTGTCAATGATCGAGACCAAATGCCGCCCACTTTGATAAATCATGTTGACATAGCGGCTTTGGCGTTGGTTTAGTTCGCCGAGGGTTTTGGTATTTAACGTGCTTGCCATCCCAATCACAGAGGTAAGTGGGGTTTTAAGCTCGTGGTTAATGCAGGCAAGAAATTCATCTTTGAGGCGGCTGAGCCCAGATAGCTCTTGGGCTAATTGCTTTTGCAAGGTGATGTCATAGGCGATCGCCATTTCTAGCCCCGCTAACTCCCCATACAAAGCGGTACTGGTTACCTGCCATGTATGCGACTCACCATCCATCGTGCAACATTGATAGAGTTGCGGAAGATTGTGGGTAGATAAGGATAGGGGGGAATCGGTAGCTGAAATTGTGTCTGACTCATCGTCAGAGGGTACCAAGTTTTGGTGCAGGCTATCTCGCCACAGTTGATTCATGCCCAGCACCTTACCCTTGGTGTCATGGATCAATAAAGGTAGGGGTAGTTGCTCGATCAATCTAACCAGAGGAGCTACGACATAGGTAGGAGCGGCAGGCTTGTCTTTTTCTTTAAGGCGGCGGACTAGATCGAGAACCTCTACGACGCCTACATAACGATTATGGCGATCTAGCAATGCCCAGATTGAGGCAGCGTGATCGTACTGCGAGATCCTCTTTAAAAATTCTTTGACAGAAGATCCCGCAGCGATCGCGGGCAGGGGTTGCAAATCAACATCTGCTAGTGTTTGGGCAGCAAAATCTAGCTTAAGACTATTTGGCGAGTCATTACTCGGATCGAGATCTAACCAGCCCAGCAGGCATTGAGAGTTAAAAAGCCCTTGTGGTGAGGTTTTGCGATCGACCACAATAATATATGACCATCCCTTTTTTAGAAGAGATAGTGCATCAAAAACAGTCGTACCTAGCCCGCAAGTTGTGACATGTGGCTGTACAAACTGATCGAGAGATTGATTTGAGTCAATTGACTCCATTGTGGCAAAACCCAATCAAAAACTATGCGGTTACTTGGTTACTTAGGTTATAAGCCTTTAGTTAGATGCTCAATACAATTTCTTAAGCTATTCGTAAGGTATTACTATTGAGTAGATTGCTTAATACTTTTTTAGCTATAACCAATCTCACATGGTTTCGCTAATTGAATGAGAAAATAAAGATTAACGTAAGCAATTAGAAATAAAAATAAACTTAGATCACCTGTGTCTTTACCTCCCGTCTTACAAGTATGTTGTTTGGTTCCAGAGTCGCAAAGCCTATCTGTAGCTACGAAGATTGAGCAATTTTTGCCAACTCAGCGTTACAACGTTACCTGTGTATCTAGTCTAGACGCTTTACAAGAGGCACTTTTTAAACAAGATTCTAAGCAAGAAACCCCGCAAGACTGTTTTCAGGACTGTCTAATTACTTGGGGAGAAGCCGAAGCCGTTATTTATCGCCTGAGCCAATTGGGAATATTTTTGCCCACGGTAATGATTCAGGCTGAGACTGCCCCGATCGCTAACCTTGAGTCAACCGAAGATTTGTCTTTAAGCGATCTTCAAAATTTTTATAAAGCCGTGTTGTGTATCTTGCCAGAACATTTATCCGATCTGCCTACGGTGATCGAACAGGCAATATCAACATTTTTAAGAACTTTTGCTACGACAAAACCTCAAGGCTACGTCAGCATTCCAAATTCAGGAGTTTCTTTATCGACACAGCAACTGCGATTAGCGGAGAAGTTAAAAGAAAGGCTAGGATACTTAGGTGTTTATTACAAGCGCGATCCTAGACAGTTCTTTCGCCATCTACCCGATGAAGACAAGCAGAGCTATCTCGATCGCCTCAATCACACCTATCGAGGCATTATTCTGGAATACTTTAAAGACAAACCCATCGATCTAAATCAGAAAATCGACGAATTTGTCAATTTAGCTTTTTTTGGTGACATTTCGGTCTCTCAAGTGTTAGAACTGCACATGAACTTAATGGACGAATTTGCCAAATTCCTAAAACTAGAGGGTCGTAGTGAAGAAGTGTTATTAGACTATCGAATCACGCTCATTGATATCATTGCCCACCTTTGTGAACTATATCGTCGTTCAATTCCCAGAGGGGCATAGCGATCGCAGTAATTAATCACCCAACAATACCGATCATCGTAATAACTAATGAGACCTATTCGTAAAACCTATGTATTGAAACTCTACGTAGCAGGGAATACGCCCAACTCTGTACGTGCGTTGAAAACACTAAATGATATTCTGGAAAAGGAGTTTCAGGGTGTCTATACCCTCAAAGTTATCGATGTATTAAAAAATCCTCAACTAGCGGAGGAAGACAAAATATTGGCAACTCCTACCTTAGCAAAAATCCTTCCACCCCCCGTGCGTAAGATTATTGGCGATCTTTCAGATCGTGAAAAGGTTTTAATCGGGCTAGATTTACTATATGAGGAGTTGATGGAAGATGTCCAATAAGGAACGCGATGCCAATAGCCAGGAGCTAGGGGTTCAGAAGCTACAGACCATGATTGAAGGTCTAGATGACATCACCCATGGTGGCTTACCCAAAGGGCGATCGACCCTAGTTAGCGGTACATCAGGCACAGGTAAGACCCTGTTTGCCATGCAGTTTCTTTATAACGGCATTGTTGGGCTAGACGATCCTGGTATTTTTGTCACGTTTGAGGAGTCCCCCTCAGATATTGTTAAAAATGCCTATAGCTTTAACTGGAATTTACCCGAACTGATCGAGCAAGGTAAATTGTTTATTTTGGATGCTTCTCCCGATCCAGATGGGCAAGAAATTGTGGGGGAATTCGATCTGACCGCTTTGATTGAGCGCATTCAATATGCCATCCTCAAATACAAAGCCAAACGCGTATCGATTGACTCGATTACCGCCATTTTTCAGCAATATGAATCGATTGGTCTGGTACGACGAGAGATCTTTCGGTTGGTGGCAAGGTTAAAGTCTTTGGGTGTCACCACAGTATTGACCACCGAGCGGGTTGAAGAATATGGCCCCGTGGCAAGGTTTGGAGTCGAAGAATTTGTCTCTGACAATGTGATTATTTTACGTAACGTGCTAGATGGCGAACGTCGTCACCGTACAGCCGAGATCCTCAAACTGCGGGGCACAACCCATATGAAAGGTGAATTTCCTTTCACCATGACCAGTCAGGGCATTAACATCTTCCCACTTGGGGCTATGCGCTTGACCCAAAAATCCTCTAATACCAGAGTGTCTTCAGGCATTAAAACCCTAGACGAAATGTGTGGCGGTGGCTACTTTAAAGACTCGATCATTCTGACCACAGGAGCAACGGGTACGGGCAAGACCTTAATGGTCAGCAAGTTTTTAGAAACAGGCTGTGAAGGCGGCGAACGCGCAATTTTGTTTGCCTATGAGGAATCTCGCCAACAACTGACCCGCAATGCTTCTTCTTGGGGCACTGATTTTGATAAATGGGAAAGTTCGGGTTTATTAAAAATTATCTGCGTTTACCCAGAATCCGCAGGGCTAGAAGATCATTTGCAGGTGATCAAGTCCGAAATTGCCACATTTAAGCCTTCTCGAATTGCGATCGACTCACTTTCTGCGCTTGCCCGTGGGGTTAGCAACAATACCTTCCGTCAGTTTGTGATTGGGCTAACGGGCTATGTCAAGCAAGAGGAAATTACAGGGCTGTTCACCAATACAACCGATCAGTTCATGGGTTCGCATTCGATTACCGAATCTCATATTTCTACGATCACAGATACGATTATCTTGCTGCAATATGTAGAAATTCGGGGCGAAATGTCCCGTGCTGTTAACGTGTTTAAAATGCGTGGTTCGCGCCATGACAGCAAAATTCGCGAATATATCATTACCGATCAGGGCGCTCAGATCAAGGACTCTTTCCAAGGCTTTGAACGCATTCTCAGTGGTTCGCCGACGCGAATTTCTGTAGATGAAAAGTCCGAGCTTTCCCGAATTATTCGGGGTGTTTCCGATCCTTTGAGCTAATTGGTGCGAAGGGATTAATTTGAGAATCTCGAACTTCAATCCATTCTTGTTATCTAAAGCACAAAGACTTCGCATTACATGCCAGAGAAAGCTTACATCCCTTTTCCTGCAATGATTCTAGGCTTTACCTCTTTCAAGATTCAATTTATCAATTCCTAAAAGAATAATAATCCATGATTATTTTTGCGAATTAATTTTGCGAATTTATGCTTCGATTTATTAAAAATACTTATATTTCTCGGCTGAGATTCTACCGAAAGTCATGGGAAAACAACCCATTACGGCTCAAAATCATGACTATTTTCCTATGTCTTAAGATAGGCTAAGTTGTCAGATTTTGTCGTACTCAAAGCATTTCCTCGATCGAATAAAGCGATCGCAAAAAATATCAAAAATCCAGAAAAGCCTGAATTAATTGACTTCTGTTAAATCAAAGCTTGTTTAAAAACTTAAATATTCAAGAAAGCTACGATCGCAAACCTCTACCTCTTTCGATGGATTTTCTTCAAGGCGATCGGATAAACCGTCCCATAATAAAAAATTATTATAGAAAACCACTCTAATTGAGTGAAAACACTCAAATTTTTGCTTTGAAATCCCATCTATGACTGGCTTATAGGCTGGTTTTGTTCCCAAGTGTGAGAATGCATGTTAGTGTGAATCACGTCAGTCGAATTGCTTTAACTGCTCGAGTAATCCTTCCCAAATTGCAACGCCCCCTTTACTCAAAACAGTTCACACACACTGGACTTATGCAAAAACACCTTATCAATTTACTATTTTTCGCTTTAACGATTTCCGCTTTTCCTTTGGCTCTTAGCTTCTCTAGTGACACAGCTACAGCTCAAACGGATAAGCTAGTGAAGTCAGACAAGCAAACCGAAACCATTCCTTCTACTTCAGATGCTCGTTCCAATGTTCTGAAAGTGGGTGAAACTCGTTCTCGCTCTATGGCTCGTTCGCAAGAAGATGCGATCGCCAAAATTTACCCTCACAAGATTGACGAACGACAAGCCGCTACAGTCTATGTACGCGGGATTCCAGTTCTTACCTTTGTCAGTAGTTTAGATGCTGAGGGAAATAAAATCAGTAAAACAAACGCTGCCAACAATCTATCCACTGGGCAGGCAGTAAAGTTAAATTCGGCAAAAGCAACGAAGCTTCCTTCACAGACAAAGACCGAGTCAGAACCTCTAGCCTCTAACGATCCTGTCGAACGTGCTACTGCGGCGGCGGCGCTCATTAATCAACTCAGTCAAGAAGGGCTTGATGCCAGTGCAATCTCTCCTGCTTGGGAATCAGGAAATTACGTGATTAAGTTTGGCGATCGCGCTGCCCTTAAGTTTGATGAAAGTTTAATCTTGCCCCAAACCACCCGCAATAAAGCTGAAGATCTACTGCAAGCGACAAACTTGTTGCGGCGCTTGATGGGTGGGGCAACACCTGTGAATGGCATTACCAATGCCCCAACTACTGCCTTGCTTGCTACAAACCAGACTGGTGCAGACTTTATTGGTCAAGTTACGGAAGTTGGTTCGGGACTTGCCTCTTGGTATGGACCTGGGTTTGAAGGAGCCTATAGTGCTAGTGGCGAATTATTTAATACCAATGACTTAACCGCAGCCCATCGCACCTTGCCGTTTGGGACAAAGGTAAGAGTTACCAACATGGACAATGGCAAATCTGTAGTCGTCCGCATCAACGATCGAGGACCCTTTTCTGGAGATCGAATTCTTGATATGTCCAAGGGTTCTGCCGAAGTAATCGACTTAATCCATGCTGGAGTTGCTCAAGTTAAGCTGGAAGTGTTGATACCTGCAGTCCTAACTGGCTCGACCCCCATTAAATAACTAGATCGAAATTTGAGCCAACTTTTCACCACGATCGCCTCTCTACGCAGTTTTCTCAAGACCTATCCGAACAAAAATAGAGCGGTTGGTCTTGTACCCACGATGGGGGCACTGCATCGCGGTCATTTCAGTCTGATCGAGCGGGCTAGACAGGAAAATGACTGCGTGGTTGTCAGCATTTTTGTCAACCCGCTCCAGTTTGGGGTTGGTGAGGATCTGGATAAATATCCCCGTACGCTCGATCGAGATCAACAGCTTTGTCAGTCAGCAGGGGTAGACGCAATTTTTGCGCCCAGTGCCCAAGAAATTGGGGCTCAAGCCCAGCTAGCTATCCGATCGGGTATTACCCAGGTTTTGCCGCCGCCTGAGATGACAGAGGGCTTATGCGGGCGATCGCGATCGGGACATTTCACAGGTGTGGCGACGATTGTCACCAAACTTTTACAGATCGTGCAACCCGATCGGGCATACTTTGGGCAAAAAGATGGCCAGCAGCTAGCAATTCTCAGAAAGTTGATTAAGGATCTGAATATTCCTGTCGAGGTGATTGGTTGCCCCACCGTGCGAGAACCTGATGGTTTGGCGTTGAGTTCGCGCAACCAATACCTAGCTGCCCCACAACGAGAGGCAGCTACAGCCCTGTATCAGGCACTGCGGAAGGCAGCAGCGCTATTTCAACAAGGCATTGGCGATCGCGATCGCCTTGTAGCTGCCGTTCGCAATTTTTTAGCTGCTCGACCCCTAATTACCGTGGAGTATGTCGAACTAGTGGATGCACTGAGTTTACAGCCGTTGAATTCTGCATTCGCTTTACCAGATGATTCTCCCGATGCTTCATCAAATTCATCTTCATCGAAAGTGAATCAGGATTGTGGGGCAATGTTGGCGATCGCGGCGCATGTGGGTACAACCCGATTAATTGATAATATTCTCCTAAACCCTTTGTCCCATTCAGAATTAAAACTAGAGTAAACAATCCGTGTCATCAAATCGCAAACCGATTATTGCCATCGATGGTCCCGCAGGAGCAGGCAAGTCAACCGTCGCTAAGTTAGTAGCTCAGGAGTTAGGGCTGCTCTATTTAGATACGGGTGCTATGTACCGCGCGATCGCTTGGGTCGTGCAAGCGGCTAATGTGGCATTAACGGATGATCGGGCGATCGCTGAGCTGGCTCGTCAGGCAGATATTGACCTACATCCCCATGCGACGGATACCAAACAACCGCTACAGGTTTTTGTG
Source organism: Tumidithrix helvetica PCC 7403 (assembly GCF_965232925.1). Classification (NCBI taxonomy): domain Bacteria; kingdom Bacillati; phylum Cyanobacteriota; class Cyanophyceae; order Pseudanabaenales; family Pseudanabaenaceae; genus Tumidithrix; species Tumidithrix helvetica. The sequence continues at coordinate 157,871 of NZ_CBDDRA010000001.1, read as the reverse complement.
AATGGTGTCGATGTGACCACGGCAATTCGTTCGAAGGATGTAACCAGTAAAGTGTCAGCGATCGCTGCCCAACCTTCGGTTAGAGAAATTTTAGTCAGCCAGCAGCAAGTACTGGGAAAATCGGGTGGTATTGTTATGGAAGGCAGAGATATCGGTACCCATGTCTTTCCTGATGCTGAGATTAAGGTCTTTTTAACGGCTTCTGTGCAAGAGCGTGCTAAACGCCGCCATGCAGAGTTAGTGGCTCAATCTATGGGTCTGTCTAAAGGGGAACCCGTCGAAGATATCACCGTCATAGCAGAAGCTATTCAAACAAGGGACGATCTAGACACAACACGCACAGTTTCACCTTTAAGAAAAGCAGATGATGCCATAACTGTAGATACGGACGGACGCAGCATCAACGATGTCGTAGCAGTTATTGTAGATTTGTATATAGCAAAGGTAACGAGTGGTCACCCAACTCAAAAACAGTAAGCGATCGGATTCACGATTAAATCATCATGATTCTTAGATCTATTAGGACTTTTCTAACTGTTAACCATACCTCTATGATGCTGAGCATAAGCAGATCGTGAAAATACCTGTGACTCCCCCATCCTTATTAACTCGCCGTTCGAGATTTTCTCGCAGATTGAACGCTGTCAGAAAATTTGCTGCATTCCTGCCTCTGCTCCTTGTGGGCGCAGGGGTGGTTAGTCTGTTTAGTATGAATGGCAGTGCCCCTGTTGTAGCGCAAACTGCTAACACCGCACTCACCATTCGCGCTGATATCCAAGAAGCCAACTCGATTACGGGCGTGGTGACTGCGACAGGAAACGTGCAAATGAACTATCCTGCACGGCAGATCAATGCCACTGCGGCACAAGCACAATATTATTCCAAGGAGCAACGCGTCGTGCTCACGGGCAATGTGATTGTTATTCAGCAAGGTGTGAATAGCCTTAAGGCTGAGACGATTACCTATTTGGTGACAGAAGGTAAGTTTCTTGCCGAGCCACCTGCCAATCAACAAGTGGAATCGGTCTATGTTGTGCCCGATCGCGATGTCGGCACAACGACAGCGACCACAGCAACCCCAGTGACTCAGATCAAGCCTGCCTTTAAAAACCAAATCAGCCCATTGGTGATTCCACCTAAAACGCAAGATGCAAATCCGTCGGAAACAAATAAGCTGCCTGGCAATTCTAGTAATCCAAATTCGGGATCTACGGGTCAGTAAACTGTAGCTATCTGAGACATGTCACCATCGAAACTCTAAGACGCTTTCATGAAAATCACTCTAGACAACGTCAGCAAACTATATGGTCGTCGTCAAGTCGTACATCAGGTTAGCCTCTCAGTCAAGCAAGGAGAAATTGTGGGGCTACTTGGTCCCAACGGGGCAGGAAAAACCACAACGTTCTATATCACCACGGGGCTAGTCCAGCCAGATACAGGTACTGTGATGCTGGATGACTTAGACATTACCCACCTGCCAATTCATAAACGGGCGCGTCTGGGTATGGCATATCTTGCCCAAGAGCCCACAATTTTTCGTCATTTATCAGTTCGTGATAATTTACTACTGGTAATGGAGCAAACGGATGTACCTGTGCGACAGCGTCGTCCCAAAATGAACCAACTGCTCGATGAGTTTCGTTTGCATAATGTGGCAAACTCTCAGGGGATTCAGGTGTCTGGTGGAGAACGACGGCGTACAGAAATTGCTCGGGCTTTGGCAGTGGGCGAACATGGACCGAAGTTTCTTTTGCTGGATGAACCCTTTGCTGGCATCGATCCGATCGCTGTGGCAGAAATTCAAACGATTATTGCAGGCTTGCGCGATCGCGGTATGGGCATTTTAATTACTGACCATAACGTGCGAGAAACCCTAGCCATTATCGATCGAGCCTATATTATGCGGGATGGTGAAATCTTGGCTTCTGGTGATCGAGATCAGTTGGCAAGCGACTCAGAAGTTAGAAAATATTACCTTGGTGAGAAATTTCAGTTTTAGAGATCTTGACTGTAAACGCTAGATGGTTTAGCGGGGCTAAATTTCAGACCTATTAAACTCAATTTTGGGATTTAACGGCTATTCACGGCATTCTCATAAAGCTTTATGACCATGTAATCTTAATAAAGGAAATGGCTACCTTACCCAATCTGAAAACGAGAAACAAAATTAGAAGCGCGAAAGTTGCTGGGGTATTACCACTGGAATGGTTACCCCGCATATCTGTCATGGATCGCTACTTGAGTAGCCAAATGTTGGCACCCTTTCTGTTTGGGGTCGGTGCTTTTTCGTCGGTAATTTTAGCGATCGGTTCTTTGTTTGAACTGGTAAGGCTGATTACAGACTCTGGTCTGAGCATCCTCACTGCTCTCCAAATTTTTGTGCTGCGGCTTCCAGGCTTAATGGTTTACTCGTTTCCCATGTCTGTCCTGCTTGCCACGCTAATTTCCTACAGTCGCTTATCCGCCGATGGGGAGACGACAGCCCTCAGAAGTTGCGGTGTGAGCGTCTATCGACTGGTTGTGCCTGCCATTATTTTGAGCTTTATGGTGACAGGGATGACGTTTATGTTTAACGAGGTGATCGTACCCTCAGCAAACTGGCAAGCGAAAAGCACCCTAAGAGCCGCTTTAAATCAAGAGAATATTCAGTTTAAAAACCGAGATATCTTCTATCAACAGTACGGTGACATTGTCCAAGAAGATGGCACCGCCACACAGGGTTTAGTGCGGAGCTTTTATGCCCGTCGTTTTGATGGCAAGGAAATGCAGGGCTTAACAGTTTTAGACTTTTCCCAAGGACAATTGCAGCAAATTTTATCCGCCGAATCAGCGGTTTGGCTGCCCCAGCAAAGCGTGTGGCAATTTCGGAATGGGGCAACCTATTTAATTGGTGAAGATGGCGACTATCACAGCATTTTGAGATTTGAGGAGCAAAATCTCCGCATTCCCCGTGCCCCTCTCGATCTAGCGCAAGAGCAACGCAGTGCTGAGGAAATGAGTATCACGGAGCTGAGCCGCTATATTGAGCTAATTCGACAGACAGGCAATGCTAAAGAAGTTAAAAAATTGGAAGTTAGCCTGCAACAAAAGTATGCCTTTCCTTTCATCTGTGTTGTATTTGCTTTAGTAGGCTCGCCTTTGGGAATGCGTCCGCAACGCACTTCAACCTCAGTGGGTTTTGGTGTGAGTGTATTGATTATTTTTGGCTACTATGTGATGTTATTCGTTTTTGGGGCATTAGGGCAGGTAGAAATCTTAAGTCCTCTGGCAGCAGCATGGACGCCGAATGCGATCGGTTTGGGTACGGGCATTGTGCTACTAACTCGCGTGAATTAAAGCTTGTGTGAATCTCGTGTGAATATTAAAGCTCGTGTGAATAAAGCCAGCTAAAGCAAAGCAAAAAAATGTCCCACTGGACCTTGTCCTTGCCCGATCGCTAAGGAATGCTTTAAAGACTGTGTTACATATTGCTTGGCAGCCTGCGCCGCAGGCAAAAGCGGTAGCCCTAGCGCTAAATTTGCGGCGATCGCTGCCGATAGCGTGCAGCCTGTCCCGTGCGTGTGCGTTGTATCAACCGTCTCAGTTTGTAATACCTCTAGGCGTTTGCCATCAAACCAGATATCCACCCCCCTTAGATTGCCAGACATCCCCCCGCCTTTGACCAAGACTGTCCTACAGCCTAGCTGGTAAATAGTTTGGGCTGCGGCTTGCATCTGTTCTAGGGTAGCGATTTCAGGAATGCCACTGAGGATTTGGGCTTCGTAACGGTTAGGCGTGGCGATCGCGGCTAGAGGCAACAGGGCATATTTGATCGTGTTGATGGCATCATTGTCCAAAAGTTGTACGCCCGCCCGCGACACCATTACCGGATCGACGACGATATTGCTAAACCCCAAGGCTACAATTTTTCTGGCAACGGTTTTGATGAGGTCTTGGTTGAGTAACATGCCAGTTTTGATTGCTAACACGCGCATATCGCTCACTACAGCTTCGATTTGAGCAGCGATCGCCTCACTAGGCAGGGCATCGACTCGCGTGACTCCTAGGGTGTTTTGAGCGGTCACACAGGTAATCACACAGGTACCATGGACGCGATGAAAGGCAAAGGTGCGCAGATCGGCTTGAATGCCTGCTCCGCCTCCACTATCTGACCCAGCGATCGTCATGGCGATCGGAACTTCTGGCTTGATTAGATTTTGCATTGTCTTAACAAAGTAGGTTGTATTTCGTGAATTCTGAGTAAATTCTGAATAAATAACTTATGACTAACTTTTGGCTAACTATTCTCTAACCTTGTATCCGCTTAGGTTTAAACGAAACAACCTAGTATAAATTTGGTCATGATGCAGTATTCGCATTCAGAATCCTCGCTCGCCCCTGAATGTATGACCTACTTAAATATTAAATGCTTTCAAGGAGTATGTTTATGGGTATACGGATTGAATTTATGCAGCCTAGTGGAAAGCTAAATGCAACCAATGCCGAACTTTTTCGCCAACAAGCTAGTGCCTTACTTAACACGAAGCCCGATGCTTTACTAATTGACATGCAAGATCTGGTGATGATGGACAGCTCTGGGATCGGTGCCTTGGTGTTTGTGCTCAAGAGCACTAGGTTAATTGGTTGTAGGTTGGCACTATGCTCGCTAAACGATCAGTTACGGTTTGTATTTGCTACGGCGGCTCTCCATGTTTTATTTGACATTTTTGAGAGCCGTGACGATTTTGAAGCTTGCTTGCTCTCAGTCTGAGCGCAAGTTTCTACGACAGAACAGGAAAGCACAAAGTATTTAGGGGAACTATAGCAGTCCTTCATTGTGTGTGAATGCAGTAAGGGCTGGAAGCCCATGTAGGCAAGATGCCTACGCAACAAATCAATGACAAATTGTTTAGGATCGCTATAGCATTTTGCAGAGGCGCGATCGGGAGTTCCCGATCGCCAAACATAAATAGTTAGCAAACTTCAAATATGTTTGAATTGTGAAGGTGGCAAATGTTGCTAGAATTTCACCAGCTATCAAAACCCTGATTCTTGGAGCAGATCATGACAGATTCACAAGAAAAAGTACCGACAACAGAAGTCATATCAGATATTAAGCCTGATATTGCAGTTCCTGCGATCCAGTTGGAATCGTCTACAGGTGAAGTCACTACCGTAGCTCCTACGCCATCAACCTCTCAACAAATGGTCAGTAATTTACTCGAACAACTGACTAAACTATGGAGCACCTATTTTGGCGAGAACCAAAAGATTAGCCTAAATGTGGTAATTACAGCACTTTTAGCAATCCCATTGTTAATTCTCGCCTCGGCAACCCTAAATTTTATTAATAGCATTCCTTTACTTCCCTCAATTTTAGAAATAGTTGGTTTTGGTGCTTTGATCTGGTTTACCTATCGCTATTTGCTCTTGGCGCAGACCCGTCAAGAACTGATGGACAATATTGGTGCTTGGAAACAAAAAATATTCGGTTAGTTTTCTCGATCTTTTCCGAGAATATTAAGGGGCAATCGATCGATTGCCCCTTGTTTTGTGTGTCGATCGATTTGTGCGTTAAGCTTGCAGATGGACTTTCAAACACGATCCCGCCAGCAACCCGATCTTTTGCTATCAATATTGCGTATCAAAGTTAGGATAATAGGCATAGATTGTTAAGTGTTATTTAGTGTCATTTAGGGAAGCGAAAAGGGATATTCGTCAATAATGGGCAAAATCGTTGGTATTGACTTAGGTACGACTAATTCTGTGGTGGCTGTGATGGAGGCAGGTAAGCCTGTGGTAATTGCCAACTCAGAAGGTAGCCGCACAACTCCCTCTGTGGTGAGCTTTACCAAAGACGGCGAACGTCTGGTAGGGCAAATGGCTAGGCGGCAAGCTGTGCTTAATCCTGATAACACGTTCTATTCGTTTAAACGGTTTATCGGGCGTAAGCATAGCGAACTGAGCAGCGACTCAAAGCGCGTGCCCTACACGGTACGGCGTGATGAGCTAGGTAATGTCAAAATTAAATGCCCCCGCCTAGAAAAAGACTTTGCGCCTGAGGAAATCTCGGCGATGGTGATTCGCAAATTGGTGGATGAGGCGAGTCGGTATCTAGGGACAGATGTCACTGGGGCAGTGATTACGGTTCCTGCTTACTTTAACGACTCGCAACGCCAGGCAACCAAGGATGCGGGTAGAATTGCGGGCATTGAGGTCAAGCGGATTATCAATGAGCCCACGGCAGCTTCTTTAGCCTATGGCTTAGATAAAAAAGATAATCAAAAGATTTTAGTATTCGACCTTGGTGGCGGCACCTTTGATGTATCGGTTTTGGATGTCGGCGACGGTCTGTTTGAAGTCAAGGCAACCAGCGGCGATACGCAGCTAGGGGGGGATGATTTTGATAAACAGATCGTCAACTGGCTAGCCGATCAGTTTTTACAGGATCAGGGGGTCGATCTGCGTAAAGAGCGGCAGGCATTACAACGCCTCACCGAGGCAGCCGAAAAAGCCAAGATCGAGTTATCAACCGTGGGCGTAACCGATATCAATCTGCCCTTTATCACTGCGACAGCGGATGGGCCCTTGCATTTAGATACGACCCTAAAGCGATCGCAGTTTGAGCGGCTATGTGTCGATCTGCTAGAGCGGCTGAATAATCCCCTAGAGCAAGTCTTGAAAGATGCCAAGATTAGTCCTCGCCAAATCGATGAAGTTGTGCTTGTGGGAGGTTCTACCCGCATTCCTGCGGTGCAGCAGTTGGTGGAGCGCCTAATTGGCAAGCCACCCAATCAAGGGGTAAATCCCGATGAGGTCGTCGCCGTTGGGGCAGCTGTGCAAGCGGGCATTTTGTCTGGCGAAGTCAAGGATGTCTTACTGCTGGATGTCACTCCTCTCTCCATAGGCGTAGAAACCTTTGGCGGTGTCATTAATAAGCTGATTCCGCGCAATACGACGATTCCTACGCGCAAGATGGACATGTTTACGACCGCTGAGGATAATCAAACCTCGGTAGAGATTCATGTCGTGCAGGGAGAGCGGGAGCTAGCCGAACACAACAAGTCCTTGGGACGGTTTAAGCTCAGCGGTCTAGCACCCCAACCACGCGGTCTGGCTCAGGTTGATGTCACCTTCGATTTGAATACCGATGGCATTTTGGCGGTGACCGCCACCGATCGCCGCACGGGCGTAGAACGACGCATCACGATCAAAGGGGCTTCGACGCTGGATGAAAAAGAAGTACAGCGCATGATTGCCGAGGCAGAGAAATTTGCCGATCGCGATCGCGCTAAAAAAGAGCGAATTGCCAAAATCAATCGGGCTGACAGTTTGGTGGTTAGCTCGGAACGTCAACTCAAGGACTTGGCGCTAAATTATGGCTATAAGCTCAACTACGAACGCCGCAAAGAAATTGACGGTCTGATTAAAAATCTTAAAGATGCGATCGCCAAGGAAGATGACAACCGCATCGATCGCGGTCAGTCAGAGTTGCAAGAAGCGATTTATGCCCTATCTCGCGAACTCTACGCAGAGGATGAGTACGAAGATGAGGATGACGATTTATTTGGCGGCATTTTAGATAGCATCGGTAGCTTTGCGAATCGGAATAGCCGTCGTTCTAAGGATGATGCCCCTCGTCGTCCCAATACCAGAGTCAGCTATGACGATGAAGATGACGATTGGGTCTAATTGATCGGCCGCAAATGGGGCATCCCCCCTTTGCTCTTAAACTTTTCTCTTAAAGAAGAACAATTCATTCAAAATTTTTAGCTAGGGGCGCTCTTTTATAGAATCGCCTCTTTTTTTTGGAAGTAGAAGGTGCGATCGCAGCTATGGGCGAATTTGCGAAGGATACTTGTGATGCAGGAATTCCGTAAAAACGGCAAAAAGTTTAAGTTTTGTTAAATGCTTGCCCTGACTCGATCGTACTAATTTAACTTGCGACTACAATAGCTAAAATCATTACACAGCAATGCTTAGAGGGATTTGAGTTTTATATGGATTTATTAAATGATAAGAAAAAACAGCTCTAGTCCATATAAATTAAAGGTTTTATATATACACAAGTAGTATGTTGCTATTAGAATACAAAATTGAAACCTATAGCCTATGGGAGTTTCACAACTATAGGTAAGGTTGGGTGCAAACTGCTTGCATTTTTATACAGTTTTGGCTCCGTTTTCATGTTTGGGATAGGCTCATCTTGGGACTATCGCAGAGATAACTTAAAAATGAGCAAATCGAAAATCCTCTAACTACTGAAATTACAGCAAAATTTATGAACAAAGGTGAACTAGTTGACGCGATCGCTAAGAAAGCCGCTGAAAAAGGCTTTACCGTTAACAAAAAGACCACAGATGAGGTGTTAACTGCAACCTTAGAAGTGATTGTTGAAACCGTAGCAGGTGGCGATAAGGTAACTTTGGTCGGCTTTGGTTCTTTTGAATCTAGAGAACGTAAAGCCCGCGAAGGTCGCAACCCTAAAACTGGTGCAAAAATGGAAATTCCAGCGACAAAAGTACCTGCCTTCTCTGCGGGTAAATCTTTTAAAGAACGGGTAAGCCCACCCAGTGACTAAACACTAGCCAATCCTGATGGTTAGCATGGGTGTAGGTGTCTACACCCATTTTTATTGCTGGTTTAGACAAGCCCCAAACTCGGTATGGTGAAGCCCAGTCGAACTGCCCCCTAGCCCGCAATTCTGGAAGACTCTGAAAATTCTTGTTCCCCCAGAATTGAGGGATTGAGGGGGCAAAATCTTTGGATAGAAACGAATTGTCTTTGGCATTCCTATGGAGAATCTCGCTCAACCTAGTCACGGCGGCAACCTGCGATGGGCAGCTCAAATTTCCCAACGCGATCCGAGTCAAATCTTGGATTTTTCGGCAAGTATCAGCCCCTTGGGTTGCCCGAAATCGGTGCTTGAGCGGCTGAAATCGGACGAGACGTTAAATACCATCAGTCGCTATCCTGACCCAAGTTATACCCTGCTTAGAGAAGCGATCGCTGCCCATCATCACATCTCCCCAGACTATATTTTGGTGGGAAACGGAGCGGCGGAGTTACTGACTTGGTTATGCCGCGATCTGGCAAGGTTAGCATCTGTATTTCTTGGAGTTCCTGCTTTTGGCGATTATCTGCGGGGTCTAAAAGCCTTTAACGCCCATATCGTTCCCATCGATTGGTGGCAAAGGGGCGATCGCGCGCTTGCGCTTCAAACCTTGAATCAAACTTTAAATCAAACCTTAAATTCTGTTGGTGCTACCAGTGATTCGCGCAGTTGTGGAATTTTACTGAATAACCCGCACAATCCCACAGGGCAACTTTATACGCGAGAGGAATTGTTGCCGCTCTTAGAGCGATTTGAACTCGTGGCGATCGATGAAGCTTTTATGGACTTCCTCACGCCAGAGACTTCTCAAAGTCTGATCGATCGCGTCGAATCTTCGCCCAATCTCGTAATTTTGCGATCGCTGACCAAGTTTTATAGTATGCCCGGCCTGAGAATTGGCTATGCGATCGCCCACCCCCAACGCTTGCAAACATGGCAAGCATGGCGCGACCCGTGGAGTGTGAACTGTCTGGCTGAAATTGCCGCGATCGCTTGCCTGCAAGATCGAGAATTTCAACAAAAAACATGGGACTGGCTAGCCAAAGAGCGCTCGCATCTCTATACAGATTTATCTAAAATCGCAGGCTTGCAACCGATCGCGGGAGCCGCAAATTTTTTACTGGTCGAGTCCGAGCGATCGGTGCTGGCACTGCAAGAGCATCTGCTAAAACAGGATGGAATTTTAATTCGCGACTGTCACAGTTTTGCGGAGCTAGGCGATTGCTATTTTCGCGTTTGTGTCAAACTGCCTGCCGATCGCGAACGATTAGTAAAGGGAATTGAAGGATTTATGAAGGGTTTATGAAGCGATCGGGCTAGAATGACGATGTTTTAAATATCTTCTTTGTCGGCGATCGCACTTCGCTCATATTCGGTAATGATGCTTTGAATGTCCTCTGCGGCAATATCAACTTGCTCTGATTTTGAGTAAACGGTCAGTAAAATGATTCCTGTTGCTGTTTTGATGTAGTAAATCAGACGATAGCCACCACTTTTTCCTTTTTGATTATCGCTATTTCGGACTCTCAGCTTAAAGACTGCGTAACCAACTCCAGATATCTGGTCTCCTAAAACTTCTCCCTGTTCGAGCTGTGCGATGATTGGTTGGATATCTTTGCGAATATTGCGATATTTTTTGGCAAGATTCCGTAAATTGCGTTTGAATGTTGGCGAAGCTTCAATTTGAATTAAAGGCCGATCAGACATCATCAATCCCTTCCCAGAGTTGAGAGACTGGGATAGTTTGTCCAGTCATGGCTTCGTGCCAAGCTTGACGAAAATCTGCTAAGACTTCTGTTTGTGATTGTTCTTCTAAGTCTATCTGTTCTGGAATTAGAACGATGATTTCTACTCGTCTATTTTTATCATTTATGAAAGGACGATCTAGTGTTAATTGTCCTTCCTCATTGATGGTTGCCATCGCCTTAAGTGCTTTCATTACAGTTCCAAGTTATTTACTTAAATTCAACTTTTTACCACTTGTCAACTCAGTCGAAACCCGAAAATTTTTATCGGCAAGCATCTCAACCCTCCATAAACGATCGCGATAATTAAGCTAATCATTGTTGATACTTTAGTTTAGCCCATCTCACCAAGCATAGCTTTCAACCGCGATCGCAATCCTGACATATTTCTTCCGATGGAACTGTGAGAATATCGATTGAATGTTGCTTGTCACGGGTCGCATAGATGTTTGTCACTTTCGGGAAGATCGGAATTGGTGATGAGGTAAGGACGCAATCGGTTACAGGCACTGACTAGCATCTCGTCTAGGGTTTGGATGCGCCAGAGTTTGACCACTGAGCGATCGTCTTTAGGAATCGTTGCCATAAATTGAAAGTCTTTACTCACAAATCCATAACCTTCATATTCGGCAATTTGCCTGCCCTGTAAATCCCAAATCCTAGCCGTGCTGTCACTGCTACGCGTCGCCAGCTTCGTATCATCGTTAGAAAATACGACGCTCCAAACAAACCCTTGATGCCCTTTGAGAATCGCGATTTCTTTGCCCTGTAAATCCCAAATCCTAGCCGTGCCGTCNCTGCCACTCGTCGCCAGCTTCGTACCATCGTTAGAAAATACGACGCTCAAAACATCCCCTTGATGCCCTTTGAGAATCGCAATCTGGTTGCCCTGTAGATCCCAAATCCTAGCCGTGCCGTCACTGNCACTCGTCGCCAACTTAGACCCATCGTTAGAAAATACGACGCTCAAAACATNCCCTTGATGCCCTTTGAGAATCGCAATCTGGTTGCCCTGTAGATCCCAAATCCTAGCCGTGCCGTCACTGCCACTCGTCGCCAGCTTCGTACCATCGGGCGAAAATACAATACCAGTTGCCCGAAATTGTAAGCGTTCTTGTCCATCTCTCAAAATTAATTGCAAAGCCCCAAGAGGACTAACAGAAGGATATTGTTCGGTATGCATTGAATCCTTGACGATCGCCTTTAACAGTTTTGTCGCTCTCATTGCGGGTAGAAGTGCTTGGAATTCTTGGGTTTTAAATAGTCTCTCCGCTTCAGCACTCTGTTTTTCGATTTGCGTGATCGCTATGGCTTCTTGCGAAGCCTGAAATGCTTTGCTTGCATAAATGCTAATTCCGATCGCAGCAATAGATGCAATTCCTAAAATAATTGAACCGATCCGAACTCTTTGTCCAGCTTTACGATTCGCAACTGCAAATATCTCCTTCTCTTTTTCCGCCTGTTCTCTTGCCAGTTCCGCCAATTCCCGCCGCTTCCGCTCTTTTCTCAACTCAGCATTCACATCAATCCCATACTTCTTCCGTATAAAGCCCGTCAGATAATCGTGAATCAACTGATAGCGATCCTCTGGCGTACTGCTCACCCGAAACGCCAAACCCGACCCCACCAAAACCGCCAGCACCAGTTCGAGATTGACATCTCCCCCCAGCCCCCTCTCCCCATGGGAGAGGGGGAGCAAAGACTCATTCTTACTCCCCTCGCCTTTTAGGAGAGGGGCAGGGGGAGATGTCAGTAACTCAGCCGCCAATTCCTCCTGCGTTTTTTGCGGTCGCTTCTCCTCCATTCCCGTCAACGCGTACAGCACCCTTTGCGCCAACTCTTGATTTCCCTCGCCACAATCCTTCACCACATTCTCTAGCCAGCGCTCCACTAAAACCTCACTGGGTTTACGCTGCGAGACATCGCTTGTCAATGCCAAATATTGCGCCAACGTCGAAATTTGTGGTTCCTCAGACTCTAGTTGCGCCCCCGCTACCTGCAACTCAATCGGCAACACCCTACCCCGATCGCCCGTCAAATCCACCACCAAGCGATCGCACAGATCCGCATCCAGCTTCACCTCCGCCCTTGCCGTCAGCGACTCAATCACCCGCCTTGCCTCCTCTGGCGTAAAATCGCCCAAATAATAGCGAATCTGCTTGCCGAGAATATCGTTCTCGACCTTTTCTAGATTCACGGCGCGATCGCATTCCAATAAATAATGCAGATAGTCCTCGCGCAGCGACAGCACCACTCGGACAAAATCCGTATGCAAACAGGCTCTCAGGAATTTGTAAAACGGCAAGCGATCGGCAAAATCCTCCTTTTTAAAAAAGAAATCCTCAAACTGATCGAACACCAACACGGTCAGATAGTTCTCCTCAACATTGCGCTTAAAATGCTCGATCGGATTCAACTCGGGACGCGCACCACCAAAAAACTCCTGCAACTGCCGCTCAATCTCGCGACTCCATTCCTTATAGGTATTTACCGTCAACACCAGCACCTTGCGACCATCCAACGTTTCCCGCGATCGCAACGCAGGCACGACCCCACCATTCAAAATCGAACTCTTTCCCGCCCCCGAATCCCCATGAATCACCGTCAAGGGATAGCGCGGCTGGCGAATCCGTTCCACCAGTTCCTCCACATTTTGCTTTCTGCCCGATGCCACGATTTCCACCGCAATGCCATCGGGTTGCCGCAACGCGATCGCCGCCGTCGCAGGATCGACCTCCTCCCGACTGGGATGCAGCATTCCCGCCCCGATAAACGCCCGCAACCCATACTGCTGCTCCACCGATCGCTGGTGCTGCTTTGTATGAAAGGCATCGAGATAGCGCCCCGCCTGCGTGTATTGCGATCGCAACTCTTCCAGCACCCCCACATAGATCTGCGCGTCGTACTGATGCCGCCACTGCGATCGCACCCCCTCTAAACCCGCGATCGCCTCTGCCCTCTTGCCCTGCCCTGCCAAAGCTCGCGCCAACCAAATCTCATACAGCCCATAGATATAACGTCGCGTCCAAGCCAAATTGGGCAACTGCTGCCTCTCCGCCTCTCGATATAGCGCCAGTGCCCCCTCCGCAAACTGCTGCGCCTCGACATATTCCCCAAACGCAATCTTTACCGCCGCCATCATGCCGCGATCGTGCGCCTCCTTCAACAAATTTGGATACCGCTGCCGCAGTCCCAACGCCTCCCGCGCCAACCCCTCCAATTCCTCAAATAACTCTTTACCCCTAATAAATTCTCCCCCCTTATTAAGGGGGGCTGGGGGGGATCTCTTCAAATCCCTATCCAACCGTGCCAAATCCTCCACCACAGCCATCAAAAAATTAAGATACTCTGCCACCAAATCCGATCGCCCCAAATCTCGAAAAATCGCGATTGCTTCGGCAAAACTCTCCCTCGCAAGGCGATAAAACGGAACCTTATCATAGCGACGGTGAAATGCTACTGTGCGATCGCACACCCCGACCTGAAACAAACAAGCCGCCTGCTTTAGCGCGTTCCTCCCACGCCAAACCTCCAAACTCTTGCCAAACGACTGCTTTGCTGAGGCGAATTCCTTCTCCAATAAAGCGCAAAACCCAAAGGCAAAATCCAAATTTGCCGCGAGTTCGGGATTGAGAACTTGCCCAGAGGCTTGTAACTCCTTCACGGCGGTCTCAAGCTCAAATTTTTGCAAGCCCTTGGCGATCGCCCCCCCGCGAAACATCCCATCGGTTTCAGGATTGAGAAATCTCGCAAACAGCGATTCCGTAGTTTCGCGCAAAAACCCCACGAGTTCCGCAGGCGTAAACCGAAACTCGAGCGCCCCCGCTGTTACCCAGTTCGCCAAATCGCTAGCATCGCGAGTCAGAATATCCTGCGTACGATCGTTGAGCCAGAGCACCATCGGAAAATCTAGGCAGTTGGCAAATTCTTCCCGCACGCGATTTGCTGATTGCAGTACCGCAGAAACATCTTTGACCTCTTCTAGCCCCAATACCATCAATACCTTAGGCTGACGCTCTGGCGGTTCGTGTGCGACCGTCTCCATCAAATCCTGAACCAGTGTCAGCAATGTCGTCGCATCGGGTTCCAATTCGATTGTGGCAATTGCCCGATCGGGCAATTGCGCTGTTAATTCTGCCAAGTAACGGTTTTGCAGCGATCGATAGTTACACAAAGCGATCGACAGCGAAAATCCCTGCGCGTTGGTGGCGACTCGCTTCAGTAGCCTGAGAGAGTTTTGGTTGAGCGTGGCAGTGGATGCGATTTCCTCGTCCATGATGTAGCCGAGATGCCTATAACAGTTTATCTAAAATCGGATTGCAATCAAACCAACCATTCCCTTGATATTCATACTCAAACACAAATTGGCTCTTAATCAGCATCTGATACTGCGCTTCTCCGCTCAGCCGCTTATCCTGATGCACCTTCCGAATCAATTCCCATTCATCATCCGTAATAATCTTACGCATTTTATTGCGTTCGTTGGCAATGATACTTTCTAGCAAACTCGCCGAAATCGGCGGATCGTCCTGCTGCAAACAACCCAGCAGAAACCGAAATAGATTGCGAACGTGCCCTCCACTCACCTGACACAAGCGATCGAGCGTTTGCGGCGAATCAAATACAGCTTTAACATGGACATCCTCAATCCTTTGCAAGGGGCTAAGCGTCGGAAATGCCCTTGCCATCACGATCTGTCGCAATAGTGCCATTCCCTCTTCACATTCACTCCCATCAGCTAAACGCGCAGGAATCATCGGTAGCGTCTTAATTTCCGTACCAAACCGACCCGTAACGATCGCCGCATCATTCGAGAAGGTCAGCAGTAAGGGAACCGTATAGACCAGATGGCAATCTAAGCCCCGCAACTGATCGCCCCGTTCCACAAATAGATATCCCGCCCGCGATTGTTCTTTAGGGTCGATGCGATTTTCAATGCGATCGAGGTTATCCACAATCACCACCAATCCCTTCATGCCCTTTGCTTTTAACTTTTCTCGTGCTGGTTTTAACAACTCGTTATTAATCGCTGTAATAATGCTGTTTGTCCGTGATTCTAAACGTTCGTGAATCTGACGACGCAACGATTGACTGTGTTTTGCTTGAGCGGTAATTTCGGCAATTCCAACCGATAGTTTAAAATTTGCATTCAGCTCGACCTTGGTTTGCAGCAAATCTTTCAGCTCGCCAAATAACTTTGTGAAATATGCGGAAACGATGCTGATATTTTCCTTCTCAAGTCCCTCACTAATTTGCCCCGCGATCGCCAGCAACACGTCGCTAGCATCGACATCGCTCAACTCAAGCTGCTTGTCGCACTCAAAATAGGCAACGTGAAACTTTTGCTTTTCTAGTTCGTTCTTCAGTCGCAATAATTCCGTTGATTTGCCGCAGCCAATATGCCCCGTAAATAACTGACAAGTTGCCTCATCGGGCGAAATCACAGCGATCGTCCGTTTCAAACTTTTAATCAACTCAGCCCCACGCACTGACGAGAGATCGACATAATAGCTGAGATCCTCTGGATTACTCGCATCAAGAGGATGGGTGGGGTTACAAGCCTTGAGAAAACGGGAAAGTTCGAGATCCATGCCGTACATCCAGAGCGATACCCGTATCCTAGCAATTTCAGCGTTCAATTCACCAGATTTTTAGGCAGGTCGTTACAGGCTGCTTGGTCCGAGATATTTGGCGATCGCAGGCGCATAAATTTCGTAAATTAGGGTTAAAGGCTTACCACCATGCCACAGAAGATAATGCCGTCCCCAATAGGTTTCGGGCTGACCAAAGGTTTTGACCAGTCCGGGACTTGCCCCTTTAGAAATACCTTGTAAGTCTCGGTATAGCTCGGTATGTTTTTGATTGAGGCTTGCCCAGATCGGTAGGGATGGATCGGTAAGATAGCGATCGATTTGCGCCGTAGACCACCATGATGTGGCATGAGACAAAACCTCACCCGTTTTCGCACAGCGTAGCCAAATTTGGCGACGGGTTCGTGGGGCAGGAATTGCCGCGATCGCAGCGGGGGCAAGATCGTCGTCATAGCCAATCGGTGTCATGGCAATCACATCAACCACGATCTCTGACTGGGTGAGTAGCTGTAAATGGCGGGTGGGTGCGCCATCACCCAGCAAAAACATCTGCCAATGGGGGGACATCTGGTTGAAGGGTAAGCCCTTACTAATTTCATCGGCACTACCCTGCCAAATCGGATTGATAATGCGATGCCATGCGGTTGAGGGATTGCTGATTTCTACCTGTGAAGAGCGCTGCATCAGAGAACTACCTTAACAATACTTAATATGCTTTCTCTAAATATAACGCTTGTCAGGGATCAATAGTTTTTTACAGGGGAGGGAGATCGCTTTATTCACTAATGATAATCGTGCCTGGGAAGCGAATATTAAAGCGATCGCGTTCGCGGGTAGCATTAGACAGATCGGTGTAGGTACGAGCTTGGATATACCTGCGTCCCTGATAAGAACGAGGAAAAGCATCGGAAGCGATCGCTCTCACGTACCCCAAGGTAGCTTGATTCAACTCGGGCACTAACACGCGAAATGTTTTTTTGGTAGCGCTGGAATCATTGGGCGTTGATACAGGGGGCGCAACCGTGCTGGTTGGCGCATTGGGCTGACTAACCAAACTAGCACTGACTGCCTGAGAAGCAAAGCCACGACTGCGCAGGTTTGATGCGATCGTATTTGCCACCTGAAAACTCGATAAAGGCGAGGCTAAAACAACTTGGCGATTCGCAAAATTGACCAGTTGCGTGTGGGAATTCGTGGCAGCTTGGACTTGTTGTAACGCTAGATTTGGATCGGCATTAGGTTCGACAATGACAGAGGCTCCTCGTAAATTGGGAGAGATTTGAGCATTATCAAGTGCAAAAGAATGCACGATCGCATCTAGTCCAATTTGTCTCAGTTGCTCGGCTCGATAGGAAGCCGCATTGAGATTGTTGAAATTACCAAAAAAAGTGATGGAGTTTGCCATATAGCCGCAGGGGATGGCAGAAATTGCTAAAAATTCTGGTAACTGAGGGAGTAGATTGCCTGGTCGATTCACTAGAACCACATAATTTCTCGGTCCAAGTTGTTGGCAGGTTTTTGCGGGTAGAACCACTGAAACTTGAGCAACAGCTTCAAGACTGATAGCGGCAGTTAGCACGATCGGCACGAAAAAGAAGACCTGACTAGACTGCAATTTCAGCATGATAATTTCCTTAACTCCCGATCGCCACAACCTCAGGATATTTGTAATCGATGCATCGATCAAACATCTTAGTGAGGTAAGACATGAATTATGCCCAAAAGTTTCCAAAATATATCATAGGCAACAGACGTAAATCCCTAAATCTTTTGAGGTTGCAAAGAATCTCGAATGGATTCTATTTGCAAATGAGTTCCTGATAAGAATTTTGAGGCAAAACATTGGGCGTACAATGGATCATGTGGCTTTGCTAAGAAACTGCCCGATCAGATAGAGAGAACCGCATAGGATGACTGGATAATGCTGAGATTCATACTCGCAGAAAGCCGCATCTAGTCCTGATTCCAGAGCGGGATAGGCTCTTGGAGTTTCTTTTACGATTGTCGTCCCCAACTTTGCAAGCATCTCTGGGTCGGCAGTCTGGTGAAAAGGGACAGGCACAGTAATCAGTCTATCTTGGGGATTTAATAAAGCTTTGAGAATGCCAAGGTGATCTTTGGTGTCTAGCATACCGATCGCCCAGCATCTAGGTTGGTTTGGGAAGATGCGATCGACAAACTCGCGCAGGTATTCAGCCGCAGCGACATTATGGGCTCCATCGATCAATAGTTTATGCGTTCTTTTTTGCCCACCAACGAAACGTTGATATTCCACCCATTGCAATCTTCCCAACCATTGGGTTCGCCGCATTCCTTCTGTCACGGCGGACTCGGGAATTTCCCAACCCTGCGTTCTTAGCGTTTGGATAGTTCCGAGCGCGATCGCGGAATTAATCAACTGATGTTTGCCTAAAAGCGGCAAAGGATAGGTAATCCCTTCCCATACTGCTAAATTCTCTAGGCTTGAGTCTAGTGTAGATCCTGAATTGAATGCTGTAGGCTGCATTTCGGTAGCGGCACGAACCCAGGTAACGGGACAGTGATTCGCTTCCACTTTGTCTAGCATGACAGCAGCGGCTTCAGGAGGCAGTTCCCCAATCACGACAGGGCAGGAGGGTTTAATGATTCCGGCTTTTTCGGATGCGATCGCTGCTAGGGTGGAGCCCAACCGCTGCCAGTGTTCCATACTAATGGATGTAATGACCGAGACTAGAGGGCGATCGCATACATTGGTAGCATCTAATCTGCCACCTAACCCTGTTTCAATCACAGCGACATCAACTTGGCGATCGGCAAAATACCACCAAGCC
Source organism: Tumidithrix helvetica PCC 7403 (assembly GCF_965232925.1). NCBI lineage: Bacteria > Bacillati > Cyanobacteriota > Cyanophyceae > Pseudanabaenales > Pseudanabaenaceae > Tumidithrix > Tumidithrix helvetica. The sequence goes on along the minus strand of NZ_CBDDRA010000001.1, from coordinate 139,132 downwards.
GCAGCGGTGATCGCTTCAAACTGCGTGGGTGGATGTTGGGGCTGAATCGCTTGCTTGACCTGCATCAGTGCGTTCAACAAATCTTCTGAAGCAATCCATTCGGAATTTATACAAATACGTTCTCGCCAATCGACCAAATGCGGCGAAATATACCGACCGACCCGATAGCCAGCCATCTCTAAAATAGAGGAAATGTAAGCACAGACAGAACCTTTGCCATTGGTTCCCGCCACATGAATCACAGGAAATCTCTGGTGTGGGTTTCCTAGATCTGCTAAAAGCTGAGCGATTCGTTCCAGCCCCAGATGAATCCCAAATTTACCAAAGCTAGCGAGAAATTCATCTGGGGTCATAATAAGGTCAATACAAGGTCAATACAGGGATTTTAGAATGCCTAGATCAAAATCCTAAGAATGGGAACGGTTGAGACAATGTGGCGATTCAATCCTAACGTAACGGGATCGATGCCCAAAGCCAGTCCTATTAACTGCGGTAGATGCAAAATCGGGATTCCCAACTTTTGTCCAATAACTTTCTCCACTTCTGGTTGACGCGAATCAAGATTTAAGTGGCATAGGGGGCAAGGCGTGACAATGCAGTCTGCTCCAGCAGCGATCGCTGCCGATAGATGTCTTCCTGCCATGGAAAATGAAGCATTGGTAGCATAGCTAGAAATCGGCCAGCCGCAGCATTGCACGCGCCCTTCGTAATAGACGGGTGTAGCGCCGAGGGCGCGAAATACCTTCTCTAGGGATTCTGGCTTGTAAGGATCGTCAAAACGAGTCACAGTCTGGGCGCGGAGGAGGTAACAACCATAAAAGGAAGCACATTTAAGCGCTGTGAGCGGACGCTTCACTTTCTGTTGTAGTCGTTCTATACCATAATCGCGAATCAAAATCCATAACAGGTGCAGAACTTCCGTGGTTCCTTGAAAATGCCGTCCTTCAGCACCGAGGAATTCATTCACTTCGTCACGTCGCGCTGAATCTGTGAACTTCAATTTGTCATTCACGCGCCCAAGCACGCCTTGGCAGGTACTGCATTGAGTCATCAGGGGAAGTTTGAGTTCTTCTGCCAAACTAATATTCCGCGCATTTACGGTGTCTTCCATCAGCTCGTCGGTTTCTTTAAAGGTGCCTGAGCCGCAGCAGGAAGCCTGATGCAGTTCCACCAATTCAATTTCCAAAGCTGCTGCGATCGCAATGGTCGAAGCATGTAATTCTTTGCAAGCCCCTTTGGCAACGCAACCCGGATAATAGGCATATTTGAGCGGCTGGGTTACTTGTGGTAGCTGGGTGTTGGTCATAGGAATGTGGGAAGTGTGCGCTTGACTATTATCTCTGGTGCAAAAACAAATCGAGCGGAATATTTGGTTTAAGTTAACACTTGCTCAAATTGCAGCACACTGCATAAATTGTTTTCTCAAAAAAGATACTTTCCTAAAAAATTCGTTTATACTTTTTAAAGAAATTATTCCGAGCATCTCGTACCAACAATCCACCCAATGTCACAAGCCTGTAAAGAGGATAACCATCAAGGGAATTGCTGCTTTGTTGTCGATCCAACCGACCCGTTTCGCTATGTATGTTTGAAATGTGGCTTAGAGCGCTCGATCAAAAAGAAAGAAGAATTTAAAAAGAAAAAACCCAATATTCCGATTAATCAGTTTGTGTTTCTCGGTGTATTGATCGCTGGGCTTTTACTGCTTTTGTATAACGCCCAAGAGGAAAATCAGCATCAAGGCAGGAGCAATCAAGACCGCAGTAATGTAACGCAAATGCCAAGAAAGTAATTCTCAGAGCATGATTTTAGGTTCTGTACAATGTTATAGTTATAAATCGCGATCGCAAACTAAAGACATGGCTTAGAATAAAAAAGCCGAAAAATTTACCGACTCATATCAAAAACATAAAGCAAAGTTATGGCAGTCCCCAAGAAACGCACATCAAAGTCCAAAAAGAATATTCGTAAAGCAGCTTGGAAGCGCAAGGCTGGCGTAGCAGCACAAAAAGCGATTTCTTTAGGCAAATCCATTTTGACAGGTCAAAACAAAGGATTTATCTATCCTTTAGCTGCGGAAGAAGGAGACGAGGACGAGGAATAAGTAGCCTCATCATAGGTTTTACCAAATACTTCACCACATATATCGGTAGGGACGAACGGCTGTTCGCCCCTATTTTCGTTTAGACAGACTACCTTGTTTCAATCGATCTAGCCCCCTAAATCCCCCAATTCTGGGGAACTTTAAGAATCCTTCCCCAGAATTGGGGGCTAGGGGGCAATAAACCTTTGATTTAACTCGGTTTGACGACTTGTGTGTACACCGTAGTCTACCCTGCGGGAAGTCGCTTCGCGGCTAGTTCAAGGGGAGGCTGGGTGGGGTATTGAGGGATTTAATGCCAGACTTCGGGCGTGAAGTTGCCATGCAATCCATAGGGGACATGGTGTTTTAGGTGCAAGGTTGCCACAGGTGCAGCCGCGATATTTTGAGCGTCGAGAATAACGACATCAGAGCGATCGCGCTCAGCATTAAAGATCAATGTAATAATCCAGCCATCATCTTCAGCACTCGTAGCTGAGGCATTGCGCGGCACAAACACAGGCTCTCCGATAAAGCCCCTTGGGGCAAAGCTATGTGCTTCTTGTTTGCCCGTTTCTAGGTCGATTTTGAGAATTGCTTGGAGTGGGGCATTGCCTGTGGGCTGGGCGATCGCGCCGATATAGGCATAGCGGTAAGGTTGCCCCACACAGCGCGGATGAATTGTCGGAAATTCACAGGAGCGATCGAGCAAAATTTCACGGCTGACGCTGCCCGTCTTGGGATTAATCCGAAAGCGGAAAAGTTTCCCAGGTACAACGGTGTCAAAATTCACATTCTTATAGTCAACATTGGGTTCTAGCTTGGGATAGTCCTGATAGCACACCGAATCTAGGATGATTTCATCCCCTCGTTCAAAGGCATTGCAGTGGTGAAACACAAATCCGGGGTCGGTTTCTAGGGTTGTCAGTTTGCCCGAGCGATCGAACAACAGAATTTTTGTCGGTGTATTGGGTTTGAGATCGATACAAGCCCCTGCGGTTTTCAAGCCAAAGATAAATGGCAAGGAATCAAACGAGACGGGATTCTGTAAAAAGATGCGGTAGTTAGGGGTGTAAGCAAAATCATGTAAAAAGCAGAATCCCGACACTTTTTGACTGCAAGATTCCGTAAGTTCGCCTTGAGGATCGATCCTATAGATCGTAATGGTTGACTTTGGACCTGCATCGACTCCAAAAGCCCAGAGATCTCCAGTCTCAGGATCGAGTCTAGGATGCGCTGTGAATGCCTTTCCTGCTGCTAAAGCCCCATTAAATGTTTCTACCCCAAGCGTATCAAGGTTTTTAGGATCGAGTCGATAGGGTAAGCTAGCCTCCCATAAAGCCAAAAGCCTCTTCCCGTGGTAGATAACGTTGGTATTGGCGATATTCTTGAGTTTGAGATCGAACAGATTTTGCCACCAGCCCCCCGGCTTTTGCGTCCCAAAGACACCACGATAGAGAATGCGCCCCTCTTTTTGCTCGGCAAGAAATTCGGGAGTTTTGACAAAGCTATTGGCGAAGTGGGCTTTGCCATCGGTAAAAGCGATCGCGCAGATCATGCCGTCACCATCAAAGGGGTGTCCGTAAGCTTGACCGTTGACATCGAGCAAACCAGGTCCATTCCGAAACAGCGTGCCTTGTAATTCTGATGGAATCTCCCCCTCAATCTCATCGATCCAGTAACTCTGCTCGGTACGTAAAGATTGATAGCCCTTCTGCCAATCTTCTCTTGTGAAGCTGGGACTTTTCGCCTGAACCATAAAGATAAGTAAAGTTATTTTACTTTAGTTTAACTTATGCCGATCTAGTATGAGGATTAGGTAAGCAGTCATTCAATCCCTATGCCTTCTTTTACATCTCAGCCCAACGTTCCCAACAGCACCTCTGCGACCGAAGTGCGTCAAATCTTTAATCGCATTGCGCCAATCTACGATCGCCTCAACGACTGGCTCAGTTTGGGGCAGCATCGGATTTGGAAAAAAATGGCGGTGTCATGGGGAAATCCCCAACTAGGGCAAACTTGGCTCGATCTTTGTTGCGGCAGTGGGGATGTTGCAGCCCTGTTAGCGCGACGGGTCGCCCCGACGGGGCATGTGTTTGGCGTTGATTTCTCAAAGGAGCTATTGGCGATTGCTGCCCAAAAACATGCCCCAAGCATACAAAAATCCATAACTTGGCAAGAAGGCGATGCTCTAGCTTTAGATTTTGCGGATGCCACCTTTGACGGAGCCACTATCGCCTACGGACTTCGCAACGTGATCGATATTCCCAAATGCTTTGCAGAGTTGCATCGCGTTTTAAAAACAGGCGCAAATGTGGCGATTCTAGATTTTCACCGTCCTAGCGATCCGACATTGGTCAAGTTTCAGGAGTTTTACCTAGCGAATATCGTCGTGCCGATGGCAAAACAACAGAACGTCGAAGCGGACTATGCCTATATTGCCCCCAGCATTGAGCGATTCCCTATCGGTTCCGAGCAGGTAAAGCTGGCAAAAAATGCTGGCTTTAGCCAAGCCACCCACTATCCAATCGTAAATGGCATGATGGGGATTTTAGTCTTACAGAAGTAGCTGAAAGGCTTCCCAGCTTAGGTCTTGCTGAATATATTGTGGGTTACTAGGGTTGTAGGGGGCTTTGGCGCGATCGATGCTGACGATCTTCGCTGTTTCAGGAATGATGGGAATATCGGGATCAAAGGTTGTAGGACGCATCAAAGAGCTAGAAAAACCCTTAAAAATCGCCACTTCATCAACTTCGCCCTCCAGTTCGATCTTGACCAACAAGACCTCATGGGGATGTTTTTCTGTATATTGCTCTAGCTGCTGACCCGCCGATTCAGTCATATTTTGAATCCTGTTGGTTGATATTGGTCATTACGATTCTGAGAAATTTATTAAGGTAAGCCATACAAAGCTTTAAACCATGTCACGAACATTTGAGCATTGGGATGATTTGGATCTAAAAGGCGTTCCATAATTGCTTGATGTAGTTGCCGTCCTGGCGGATCTTGCCAAGCGAGCCAAGTATAAATATTTGCTTTGTCACCATGAGCATCCGTAAACATCGCCCCCTTATTTTTGGCTTCTAGGGCTGATTTTTGAGCAAACTGCCAAATTGATTCATTCCCATCTGGGATCAGGTATGTCAAAAAAGTTTCTAACATACCGCGCATCTTGTTGTCTGGCATCATCCATACTCCAAACTTAATTCCACTAGGGGTAATATGAATCAAACCTTCTTCTGGTAAAGCTTCTGGAAGATCGGGGATACTTCTAATGCTTGCACTTCTGATACTCTGCCAACGCCCTTGAGGATTATCATCTGCATCAACTATGATGCCAAGTGCAGAAAGTCCAGAAGCCTGTAGTTCCGTCGAGATTACATCTGGATCGACTAACTTTTGATAGCCATCACAATCACGAATATATACGATCGGACTTTTCCTTGTTCCCCAATCCACACCATTTGCTTCAATTAGCTCTGGTATGACCCGCACATCTTGCTTACCCTCTACCAACAGAATCTTTGGATGGATATTAGCCATTCTCTATCGCACCTCGATTCCTCTTTCAGCCGCGATCGCTACTTGTCGCTCCGTAAAGACAATACTGTGGGGTTTTCCTTTTTCAATTCTTTGAATGGTAATACCTTCCTCGCTTGGGTTTTCTGCACTTGCGATCGCAGCCAAACTTGTCCAGCAGTCATTACTATGGGTCGTAGCAAAAACTTGAACGTTAAGTCGTTTTGCAGTTTCCCAGATTAGTTTCCACATCTTAGACATGGTACTAAAGTGAAGTCCAGTATCAATTTCATCAACTAACAAAACCCCATTTCTAGCATTAACAATTGCTAATGTAAGTCCTAACATTCGCCACATTCCATCTCCCATACTCCCAATCGGTATACGTTGATCGCTATCTGAGAATCTCACGACAAATCCACTACGTACTCCATTTTTTCTAAATTTTTCAGAGCCAATAATCGCAATACGTTCTACATTAGGTTCAAGAATCTGGAGTGCTCCTGTAACAAGATCTTCTTCTGGAGTAAGAACAACTTGATCGAACAACTCAATCATTGTCTCGGTTGTCAGAGAAGAAGATGTGATCAAATGACTTGGATGTTTAAAGTCTTTACGGGAGCGTCTAAAGTAACTCAAGTTAAAAACAAGACCACCTTCGGAAGATAGGGGGAGAATTGTTTTCATTCGCGAATTTTCTATAATTAAATTAGATCTTTGTTGGTTTTGTTCTTCTTCTATAGATATAGTGATTTTTTCGCCATTGTCATGACTGCTATCGAATACCGAAAAGGTACTACCTATATTAATTTCATTGCCATAGAAGAGATGACGAATATCTAGCTCTATTTGCCCATCACTTTCATTGCTTAAGATGTATTCACCACGACCAATCATCAACCCTCCTAATGACTCAAAATTTGGGCGTGAAGAAAGCAGTTGAATGGCTTCTAAAATTGATGTTTTACCACTGTTATTTGTGCCCACAAGCAAATTTAATCTGCCAAGTTGCTGAAGCTCGAACGATCGGAAGCAACGAAAATTTTCGATTTTTAGTGACTTCAGCATAATTTGACAAAACCGAACAAGTATAGTCGTGGTTCTAAGGCAAGTGCTTTTGCTATTTCTTTAACCCTAGTAATAGCATAGGGCGCGAATTTTCAAAAAACCTAAGAGTAGGATCTTGGGAAGATGCTACTCTCCATGCTAAGCTTTAAGACCGTGCGTAAAAAATTTAGTAATTGTAACCAACAGTCCAATGAAAGTTGTTAGCTCTCTAAAATCAGCCAAAACTCGCCATAAAGACTGCAAGATTGTGCGTCGTCGTGGCAGAGTTTATGTTATTTGCAAGTCAAATCCTAAATTCAAAGCACGCCAAGGTTAGTGTCCCTGCGAGAAACTTAGCAGAAAATTTTAAGGTTTACCAGATTAACCCTTTAGTCTGTCTAGCCTTTTAATTGAAATAGCATGAGTGCGAACCATTGGTTGGGGTCTGTCCAGACCCTGGTTTTGTGCAACCCTTTATGGCTAAGATCTGCTTCAAGCAGTTGCAAATCGAACTTGCGTGAAATCTCGGTCAAGATTGCTTCACCCGACTGAAACGCTATCGCAAGCGACAGCGATCGCAGGTTAATGGTTTGGGCTTTGGTACTGGTTAAGTACATTTCCACTTGATGCGATCGCTCGTTATAGATGGCGGAGTGCTGAAATGTGGCAAGGTCAAAGTTGCCATCAAATTTACGGTTGAGATGGCTCAGCATATTTAAGTTAAAGGCAGCACTTACTGCTTGGGCATCGTTATAAGCAGCATGAATCGACGATTTGGGCTTTAGTTCTGAAGTTTTTAAATCCACACCTAAAAGGAAATATTCACCAATTCGTAGCGCCCCTGCAACCTGTTCGAAAAACAAGTCGCACTCCTGTAAATTGAGGTTGCCAAGCGTACTCCCCAAAAAGCAAAGCATCCTCGTAGGTAGTTGTGGCAAATTTAGCCGTTGTAATGCCTGCTCGTACGTACTGACCAAGCCATGTACTTCTAAGGTGGGGTAGTCAGCCAATAGAGCAAAGGCACTGCTTTCTAAAATCCCCGCACTGATATCGATCGGCATATAGCGTAGCGGATAGCCGAGCTTAGCGTAGGCATCTAGCAAAATTCTGGTTTTGGTGGCACTGCCACTGCCTAATTCGACCAATTCACAAGAGCCTGTCAGTCGGGCAATTTCAACTGCATAGGTTTGCAAAATCGCTGTTTCCGTACGGGTTAGATAATATTCGGGAAGTTCGCAAATTTGCTCGAATAACTGCGAACCAAGATCGTCGTAAAAATATTTTGCAGGCAAGGTCTTAGGGGTTTTGCTGAGCCCCGCAACCACATCATGTCCTGAAGTCAAGGATTTATCCGTAGCATCGATCAGTCGCTCGAGGCGCAAGCGATCGCCTAAAGCGGGCAAAGTTGTTTTAGAGCTAAACATTTTTGAAGTTTTATATTTTTGTCGGCTTATTTGCTTCGTGTATTTTCATCCATTCAGGAGCCCAATACAAACATCAGAAGGCTTAAATCAGATTCATACCTCTAGAAATTGCCAAATCTCTGGAATTTATTCCGAAAGATTAATCCCATTTTTTAGTTTCCATAAAATCGTAGGGGCAATTCATGAATTGCCCCTACATACTGAAGAATAGATTAATTGGAAACTTGGACGACCGTATCTGGGGAAACCTGCGTAAACAATTCCCGAATATCTTCGTTGTACATACGAATGCAACCATGGGAGACTGCCTGCCCCACAGAATCTCGATTGGGCGTGCCATGAAATCCCGACCAGTCTTCCCCATTTGTCCAAAAGCCAATCCAACGCTCACCCAAAGGATTTTCAGGATCTGCGCCTTGGATCACATCGCCTGTGAATGGGTTCTTCCATGCGGGATATTCGATCATTTGCAAAACACGATGGTTTCCTATCGGGGTTTCCCAACCTGCACGTCCGACAGCGATTGGATAGCTTTTGAGCTTGACATCCCCTTGGTAAGCCGTAACTGTACGTTTGCTGAGGCTGACTTCTAGACGGGTCACTTGGGCGATCGCTACCGTAAACAAAGGACGATTTGGATCGATCGCGTAGAGCGAACCCATCTTAGGCAGTCGTCCCCGATCCGCCAGAGCTACATAGACGAGTGCAGCTAGCTCTGCTTTGGTGATATTCCCATTGGCGGCGATAATTCTAGGGTCGGGGTAGTTTACTACTAGTCCTCTCTCGGTGAGGGTAGCGATCGATTGCACGGCAAACTCGGGAATCTGACTGGCATCGCGATACATCGTCAGTAGATAGGAATGCGGTGTATTGGTCTTGCGGTTATTTAATTTGAGGATATTGGCGATCGCCACCAAAACCTGTGCTTTGGTTACGGGTTCATCGGGCTGAAAGGAACGCGAATTATACCCTGAGAGAATTCCACTTTCGTAAGTCTGGACGATCGCAGAAGCTGCCCAATGATCGGGGGGGACATCATCAAATCCTTGCCAGCGACGTTGGGTAACATAATTTGTATTTTGAGTTAAGAACGCAAGCTGAAGAATTGCAGCGAGTTGAGCGCGAGATACCACCTGCTCTGGTTGGAATATTTTACTTGTAGGGATATCGAGTAAGTTCTGGGCCGCTAACTTTTCGATAAAAGCCTTTGCCCAATGATTTTCAAGACTTGCAATTTGAAGATTCGCAGTGCGGCTATCTACTTGGCTATTTGATATTTGCGGATTCTTTTCACCCGTTAAATTACTTGCCCTTAGACTTTGAGCCGTGCAGGTTAGAAATAAGGTCGTAAGCAAGGCTGAAACTGAGTACTTTAAGAACTGCGTCATCTTGGTTAAAACTTTTCTTTACAGTGTAATCATAGCTAGGGATACAACTTGCGTCTTGCGAACGTGGGCTCTATAAAATCCAAGTCGTAAGTCTAGCATATCGCTCTCATAACCAGTGCTGAATTTGATATTTCACAAGCGCTGCTAACACGCGAGCGTGCACTATGGTTAAATCTTGGATTGCATCTTGCCACTGCTCTAAGTAGCGATCGCTGATGTTTTCATCTTTATCCAAGTCGATCGTAGGCTTAACCTGTGAATTAACCAGACTCTCTAATGCCAAGCACTTTTGCACTAGCGTGGTTGCACCGAAGAATGAACTATCCGAGGCAAAGTCATGACATGCCTGTGCGAACGTAGAAAGATTTTGGGCGGCGATCGCTTCCTGCATCTGCTCTAAAATTTTCGGAGAGCTTTTCAAGTAGCTATCGATCGTCTCATTCATCGATTCATCTGGCAATTGAGGCAAGGCAACTAGCTCCTCTAGATCTGCCATAGATAGAGAGAGAGGAACCTCTGAAGATGCATGGGACTGACAGCGATACAAAGCCTCCACCAACTGTTCGATCTCAATAGGCTTGGTGATATAGTCATCCATTCCTATCTCTAAACACATTTCACGATCGCCATACATGGCATTGGCAGTCATCGCCACAATTCGGATGGGAGGTATTGATGGATTTTGATTAGCATTCTCTAAAATGCGTATGCGTCTTGTTGTTTCTAATCCATCTAGGCTGGGCATTCGGATATCCATTAAGATCACGTCATAGCGTTTCTGCGCGATCGCTCTTAACACCTCACCACCATTCAAAGCTACATCTGATTGATAGCCCAGTTTTCGCAATATGATTTGAGCTAGCTTCTGATTAACTCTACTATCTTCAGCTAAAAGAATGCGTAAAGGCAATCGCTCTGCCATGCTTGAGTCCATAATTACAGCAACATCTTTTTTCTCTGTCACCGTTAAATCGTTCCGATCGGAACCGACTTGAGTGGATGGGCTCAAGATTGGAATTACAATTGTAAAGTAAAAGGTAGCTCCACGATCTTTCTCAAGATCTCCATAATCTTTTATCTCAGAAAGCTGCCAATTGTGGGGAGGCTCGCCACCAATATTGCCATGACTTACCACCCAAATTGTGCCGCCCATCATCATACTCAAACGGCTGCTAATCGCTAAACCTAGCCCAGTCCCACCATACTTGCGAGTCGTGGAAGTATCTACTTGACTAAAAGGCTTAAATAGCCGATCCAACCGTTCCGCTGGAATGCCAACACCCGTATCTTTCACTGAAAACAGAATTTCACAAGTTTGAGCGTCTGAATTGACTGAATCTGAATTGACTGAAGTCGCTGTAACAGACAGGAAAACTTCACCAATATCTGTAAATTTAATCGCATTCCCTAGCAAGTTGATTAAAACTTGGCGAACTCTTGTTACATCACTGATAATATAGGATGGAACTGTAGGCTCGATCGTATAATGCAACCCAATTCCCTTCTCCAGTGCTTTAGGCGTCAAAAAGTTTACGGAAGATTGGATGCATTCTTGGAGATTAAATGGATGAGCTTCAACTTCTAACTTGCCAGACTCAATTTTAGAGAAATCAAGAATGTCATTAATAATAGTAAGTAGAGAATCACCACTGCCATGTAGGGTTTCTACATAATCTTTTTGCTCATCATTTAAGGCGGTATTTAATAACAAGCTAGTCATTCCAATTACGCCATTCATGGGTGTGCGAATCTCGTGGCTCATCATCGCCAAGAAATCACTCTTGGCAAGGTTTGCCGCATCTGCTTCAAGTTTCGCCTGCTCTAGGGCTAGATTTTGAATAGTTAACTGTTGGTGAAGTTCTGCTTGATGGATCGCGATCGCAAGTTGACCAGAGATCTGCAAGAGTAGATCGATTTCTAATTGTTGCCAGCCATAGCTGCGATTGCAATGGTGTAAAACTAAAACTCCCATTAGCCGATCGAGGTACAAAAGTGGAATCCCCATGCGAGACTTGACTTGCATTTCTTGCAGCATATCGCGCATTTGTTCCGATAGAACTGCGGTTTGGGTATCCCCGACAATATTGACCATTCCCTGAAGATAATCCTGTTTGAAATCGTCATAAAAGCAACATCCCATCCCACTTTCTAATATAGAGCTGATGCCTATGGCATGGGACTCGGCTACTATAACGTTACTTCCATCTGACTGAGTGCGATAGATAAAAACCCTGTCTAACTGAAGAGAGTTACGAATCTCAACTACCGCAGTTTTGAGAATTTCATTAAGGTCAAGGGTTTGGCGGATCTGTTGCGTAATGTGATTGATCAGCCTTTGATGTTCGGCTTGCTGTTTGATGGCAGCTTCGTTGCGTTTGCGATCGGTAATATTACGAGAGATACCACGATAACCGCAAAATTGACCTGTCGCATCAAAGCGCGGCGTAGCACTTGTTTCTAAGATCACTAACTCGCCATTTTTGTGCAGCCTTGTGTTCTCTAAATTTTGAAATGGCAAATGCTCTGCATTTAAAGGAGCTAGTATTTGAGCAACTCTTTCTTTCTCACCTGCTGGCATCATCTCTAATGGATGTTTGCCAATAATTTCTTCTGGTGTGTATCCCAATATGTCTTTAATCTTGGGGCTGGAATAAATATATATATTGTTTCGATCTACCTCCCAAATCCAATCATTGGAGGTCTCAACCAGACTGCGAAAACGTTCTTCGCTTTGACGCAAGGTCTCTTCCGATCGCTTGCGTTCGGTAATATCTCGAATTACCCCCGCGAGCACCTTATTGCCTGAGGTATCCGTGAGCATCGTTTTTTTTGTAGAAATAATGTGACTGCTACCATCCGCGATCGTCATCACTTCTTCATTTTCGTTTCCTTCACCCGTGGCAAAAACTAAATTATCTTGCGTCCAAAATACATCCGCCTCTGCCTTGGGGAAAATATCATAAACGGTTTTATTCAACAATTCCACACGTTGATACCCAGTAAATTGACAAAAGGCATCATTGAGCATGATCCAGCGATGCTGAGTGTCTTTAACAATAATTGGGTCAGCAATGGAGTTGATTACTTGTTCTAAAAAATTCTGTCCGTCTCTAAGAGCAACTTCTGCCCGTCGGTATTCTGTAATGTCTTCCACCATTCCAATGATATAAAGGGGGGTGCCATCGCTGCCACGCACAACCATCGCAGTAACGCTAACCCAGACGATCGCACCATTTTTACAAATGAATCGTTGCTCAATTTTTTGCGTATTAAGATCTTGCTGAAGGCATTTTTGTAATTGCTCTAATCCATTTTGGATGTCATCTGGATGGGTGAGATCGAAGAAATTTAACCATAAAAGTTCTTCCTCTGTGTATCCTCCAATTTGACGAAATTTAGAATTTACTTCTAGGAAATTTCGTTGCAAGTCTGTAGTAAAAATTCCGATGGGGCTATCTTCAAAAATACCTCGAAATTTTTGTGCGTTCTCTTGGAGCTTTTGCTCTAGCAGTTTACGATTGGTAATATCTCGAATAATACCAATTAGAACCTTATTACCAGAACCATCAATCAGAACTGATTTTTTAGTGGATATAAAATGTGGATTTCCCTTTGCATCTGTAAAATGCTCTTCATTTTCACATTCAACGCTTGAGTCAAATACAGCATTGTCCATCTCCCAAAACACATCTGCTTCTGCTTTTGGAAAGAAGTCACGATCGGATTTACCTAACAGTTGCGATCGCGGATGTCCGATAAATTGGCAAAAAGCATCATTAAGAATAATCCAACGGTGATCTCGATCTTTTACAAATACTGGATCGGGAATGGAATTAATTACCTGCTCAAAAAATCTCTGGTTTTCTTTCAGCGAAACTTCTAGAAGCTTGCGATCGCTGATATCTTGAATTACAGCCACCACACAATCGGAACCCTTTAAAGTAGATACATTGATGCTAACCCAAACAAGAAATCCTTGCTTGTGCATATATCGTTTTTCGAGTGAGAAGCTGGAAATCTTGTCCTCTCTGAGTTGGCGCAATTTCACGAAATGAAGTTCTAGATCTTCAGGGTAAGTAATATCTTGAAATCGTAAAGAGAGCAATTCTTCCTGCGTATACCCAACGATGTTGCTAAACATCTGATTGACCCGCAGAAATCTGCCGTCAATATTCGTATAAGAAATTCCCGCAGCTGCCTGTTCAAAAACAGCGCGAAAGTGTGATTCGCTTTCTTGTAGCTCCCCTTCTGATTGCTGCCGATCGTACATTTCTTTATCTAGTTCGGGTTTCTAAGGTGTTGAAAAGCAAAAACTTTACTGATTTAACCATTATCCTCTTGAACCTCAGTCCATGCCAATAGTAAAAGTGCATTCGCGATCGCAGCTGCAACTGGAGAGCCACCCTTACGACCTTCTACACGAATTTGGGGAAAGCCTGACTTTTCTAACGCAGCTTTTGACTCTAAAACCGCCACAAAACCTACGGGAGCACCAACAATGAGACTAGGTTGGAAATTCTTAGCTTCAAAACTCGCTATATCTGTTGAATTCGGTAGATTTGGAGCGAAATTGGGTTTACTGCTTGACTCGCACAAAGCTAATAAAGCCGTAGGTGCATTACCAACCACAAAAATTGCATCAGGAAACTCTGTCATACAGTGACACATTCCGATTTCAGAGCGCGTTAGCTGATTTTTTGCCGAAGCATCTGGATTTGAAATCGGCGCCGCAAAATCTAAGGCACTAATGATTTGATTTTTAAAGGTTTGAGCGGCCATACCCACAATTCCCTGCTTAACCATGCCTACATCTGTAACGATCGCTTTGCCCTGTTGAATGGCTTTAATTCCCGCCGCGATCGCACCTTGGCTAAATTTCACAAGATGTTTAAACTCAAAGTCGGCAGTGCTGTGAATCACCCGTTGCACGATCGCATATTCAAAGGGATTGAAAGCATGACCGCCTATTTCTCGGTCGATCGTGGCAAAGCTTTGAGCGGTTATGGGGTGAATCAGAGAATTAGACATAAAACGTTTGTAATTAATCTAAACAATTTTTTGGGTGCAATTGTCTAGTTCTACACTTTTTGTAACCTAGGAGTTTGCGAAATTAGACCCGTGGATCATAATAGATTCACATAGCGATAGTTAGGAGGAATTGTTATGTTTACACCACTGATTGGTTTTGTACTTACTGTGCTGCTGTTATTAGCGATCGCTTTTGTGATGAGCTACCTGTTTTGGGCAGACCGTTATAAAACCCCAGAGGTGATTGCCGCCGAGGTAATGCAGTTTTCTGAGCAGGTGACCAGTCTCATGTCTGTACTTGGTGTGGGAGCGATCGTTTTTGTCGTGATTTCGGCACTGATTAATTTCAGCCTCCAGATTCACTAACAGATTCATAAACAGAATTTCATTCCCCACAAGTTCACAATACAAGAAAAAATCGATCTCGACATCTAATCAGGGCAAAGCATTCGTATAAAAACTAATTTTTATAAAAAAACTACTAATGCGAATGCTTTGTCATAAAAAAAATGAGAATTTTACCCGTAATTCCAAACGAATACCTGAAATAGAATCGTAGGGGTAATTCATGAATTGCCCCTACATTGAATATAAATGCCAAAAACTATTCAAAGGTTTCGCGGAGGACGTTTTTCATGATGCCTTCGGCTCTTTATTTGGCAAACGTTTCAAAGGTTTATTTGCTAGGCTTAGTCATCGTCAACACAAAGTCTAATCTTGAGTTTACAATCAAGTTCATGCCTAAGAAAATTAGGGAGTTAAGGGCTGTTCTCTCAAAAGCAGAATTTCAGGTCATTAGAACTAGGGGAAGTCATCAAAGATGGATTCATCCTCTTTTGCCAGAGTTTCCGCTTACGATCGCTGGGAAAGATGGCGATGATGCGAAGACATATGATAAGCCATGACCTGCTCCTCAAACACTTCAGGCGGTATAAAAAATCTATTCAAAGGCTTCACGGAGGACGGTTTGCATGAGGTCTTCGGCGAGTTGTTTGCGATGTCCGATCTGTTGTTCTAGTCGGTCGATTCACTACTCTACGATCTCGGCTATGTGGCGCTCCTTTTCACTACCAGCCTGACTGACAGCAGGGCTGGGATTTAATTTCTCTTTGCGATGATGTAGTTTGTAATAGAGAATCGGCACAGCCGAGCGTGAGAGCAAGAGAGAAGCCACTTCACCTGCCATGAGTGAAATTGCTAAACCCTGAAAGATGGGGTCGGATAGAATAATTGCCGAACCGACGATCACCGCTGCTGCCGTTAACAGCATGGGGCGAAAGCGTACGGCTCCCGCATCGATTACGGCTTCTTCTAGAGGCATTCCTTCCTTGAGGCGTAACTCGATGAAATCTACGAGAATGATTGAGTTGCGCACGACGATGCCAGCACCAGCGATAAAGCCAATCATGGAAGTTGCCGTAAAAAACGAACCCATCAGCCAGTGAGCAGGCATAATTCCCACCAAGGAAAAGGGAATTGCCGCCATGATTACCAAAGGCGTGGTAAAAGATTGGAACCAGCCGACAACGAGGGCATAGATCAGCACCAATACGACGGCAAAGGCAATGCTCAGATCGCGAAATACTTCATAGGTAACTTGCCATTCTCCATCCCATTTGATTGCATAGGTTTCTGTTGCTGTGGGTTGTTCGGTGAGGTAGGTTTCCACCTTTGCTCCTGAGGGGGGCGAGAGCTTATCGATCTGGGGTTGCAGGTTGAGCATGGCATAGACAGCACTTTCTACCCTGCCAGAAACATCGCCCATTACGTACACGACAGGCTGCAAGTTTTTGTGATAGATGCTGTAGTCAGCAATAGCCGTTTCCGTTTTGACTAGGGTGCTGAGGGGAACGAGATTGCCATTGGTTCCTTTGAGCTTGAGGGATTGTAAATCTTCTAATTGCGCCCGACTGGATTGATTGAAGCGCAGGTGAATGCCAATATCTTCGCGGGCATTCTCATCGTGCAGGAGTCCGACGTCGCGCCCAGAGAGGGCGATTTGGAGAACTTCCGAGATTTGGGCAGGGGTAATACCATTGAGCGCGGCTTTTTCGCGATCGACAATTAGGTGATAATCAGTTTGCGGGGCTTCCACATACCAATCCACATCGACAACGCCATCGGTTTGTTGGTAGATTTGGCGAATTTGTTTAGCGAGTTCGATTTGACCGTTGTAATTGGGCCCATAGATTTCTGTGACGAGGGTTTGCAGGACGGGTGGGCCAGGTGGAATTTCAGCAACTTGAATGCGGGCATTGTAGCGATCGCCGATTTCCTTTAACTGCGGACGAATTGCTTTAGCCAGATCGTGACTTTGACGGCTGCGATCGCCTTTGCCTAAAAAATTGACTTGAATATCGGCGACATTTGTACCCAATCGCAAAAAGTAATGCCGCACCAATCCGTTAAAGTTGTAGGGCGAAGCCGTACCGACATAGCTCTGATAGTGAATCACTTCGGGAATCGTTGCCAGATATTGTCCCATTTCCCTTGTCGCTCTAGCCGTTTGCTCTAGGGTGGTTCCTTCGGGCATATTCACCACCACTTGCAATTCACTTTTATTGTCATAGGGCAGCATCTTGAGAATCACCAAACGGAATCCTGCCAATCCCAAAATAATCACTACTAATGCAACGACAGTGCTGAGAATAAACAGATTGCCGCGCTTGGGATAGTGGATCAGGGGTCGCATAAAGTGACGGTAGAGGCGACTAAGGGCATCTTCCTTTTCATGGCTATGCTCCTGCCCATCTGCATGGCTACTAGTGTGACCGCGATAATTGGCAAACACGCGCACGGTCGTCCAAGGTACGACGATAAATGCCACTAACGCAGAGAAGATCATCGCTGCCGATGCCCCTAGGGGAATCGGTCGCATGTAAGGCCCCATCAAACCGCCCACAAATGCCATCGGCAAAATCGCCGCAATTACAGCTAGGGTGGCTAAAATGGTGGGATTTCCGACTTCATCAACGGCTTCTAGAACAATCTGTTTGAGTGTCTGGGAACGGTTGGGCGAATATTGCAAGCGAGTTTTGTTGGCAGGCAGTTGCAGATGTCGCCCCACATTTTCTACGACCACGATCGCATCATCCACCAAAATGCCAATCGAGAAAATCAGAGCAAAGAAGGTAACGCGATTGAGCGTAAATCCGTAAAATACAAAGCTCGCTAGCGTCAGAGCAAGGGTAACGGGAATCGAAACCGCTACCACCCAAGCTTCTTTTTTGCCCAAGACAAACCACATGAGAATTGTGACTGAAGCCACGGCAATCAGCATGTGGAATAGCAACTCGTTGGAACGTTCGGCGGCAGTTTCACCATAGTCTCGCGTAACCGTGAGGTGAAGATTCTGGGGAATGTAGTTGCGCTTAATTTGCTCTAGCTTGTGTAAGACGCGATGGGAAATTTGAATGGCATTGGAGCCGCGACGTTTGGCGATCGCGATCGTCACTGCATCGGTTTCGCCTTTGCTTTTCGATTCTCCCTGCTCTTTATTGCCGATTCCCTGTCCGAAAAACACGTAACTGGCGGGTTCCTCGGCGGTATCCGTAACCGTTGCCACATCGCGTAAATAGACAGGTTGGTTGTTGGCAACGGCAACCACCAGTTTTTTCGCATCCTCTACGGAACGGATAAAGCTCTGCGTGCGGACGAGGAACGATTGATTGTTTTGACTGAGCGCACCGCTGGCGAGTTCAGTGTTTTGGGTTTCCAGCGATCGCGAAATTTCTAAGGGAGATAAGCCAAAAGCATTCAGGCGGGTGGGATCGAGTTCCACGCGTAACTGGCGTTTTTGTCCGCCAATAATCGTAGTTTCCGAAACATCGGGGACTTGTTTGATTTGTTCGTCTAGTTGGGCGGCAACCTGTCGCAATTCCGCCCCTGTAGTCTGTTCGCCCCAAAGCGTCAGGGTCAGAATCGGAACGTCATCGATCGCCCGAGATTTAATCAGAGGCTGCGATGCCCCCGCAGGGATCTTATCGAAATTGGCATAGAGCTTGTTATAAAGCTGCACGATCGCATCCTCGGTCTTTTGTCCCACATAGAAGCGCACGATTGCTAAGGATGAACCCGCACGGGAAGTGGAATACACGTATTCTACGCCTGGTAGTTCCTTAATCAGTTTCTCCATCGGCGAAGTTACGCGCTGTTCGATATCCTTCGCTGAAGCTCCTGGCATTTGTACGAAGACATCCGCCATCGGCACGGTAATTTGCGGTTCTTCTTCGCGTGGCAGGAGCAGCGTCGCACCGAGACCCAACAGTAGTGCCACCAAGATAATTAATGGCGTGAGTTTAGAGTCGATAAATTGCTTGGCGAGTTTGCCAGCAAACCCTAAACGAATTCTTTTGTGAGGCTGTTGCCGATCGCTGTCCATAGGATTTGTGCTGATTAAAGTATTATGTCGTTTCCCTTACTGTCTCATGCGATCGTTCATCCCATGCATCATTATGGGCATTCCCTCTGAGATAAAGCGATCGACCTCGCGGGCATGCTCGCGAATGAGAAGAACCATATCGGCGTCACTAGAAGTTTCGCTTACAATTACACCTTTGGGTGTCATCTGCATTTGTCGCTGATACCGATCGACATTACGAAACAGCTCGGGTAAAGTTGGTGCCATTCCGATCCCTGGAAAGGCGCTTTTCTCATCCAAATGACGGTACATCTTGGCAACATGGGTTTGAATCCTTGCAGCAATTTCTGGATCGTCTGATTCAGTAACTGCTCGAATACCGTTAGGGATCTGTTCGACTGTGCGATGAACGAGGTCGCGATCGGCAAATAGTTGATGAATTATCCGCATATCGCTTCCCATATTCCGCCTACCCATCATCTGGGCAATCAACTGATGGGTAGGCGATCCAGATACAATCAGGATGAGTGCTAGAGCAATAAAGAATGCTGCGATTAGGAACAAGAATTTTCGGTACATATCCCATTACCTCCTTATTTCCCATTTCCATCAATTTCGGAGAGAGAGCGCCTGTCCGTCGCTCAGTTGCGAGAGGTTACTGATAATCACGCGATCGCCCTCTACCAAGCCCGAAACGATTTCTACCTGTCCATCTCGCTCCTTACCCGTTTTCACCCAACGCAAAAGTGCCGTAGGTGACTTGGGTTGCGTCACATAAACGCCCTCCAGTTGTCCCCGTCGGAGGAGAGCGTTGCTAGGAATGAAGATGCTTTTGCGCGTACCGCGAGGCAGTTCAATGCGTCCAAACATGCCAGAAATAATACCTCTATTCACAGCAGTGGGAATGGGAACTTTGACCAGAAAACTGCGAGAAGTTGCGTCAGAGGTCGGCACGATTTGTTGAATTGTTGCGGTAAAACTCGCACCGATCGCATCAACGCGCACCTGTACGGATTGCCCGATGCGCACGAATCGCAAATTCTCCTCGGGCACAGAGATTTCTAACTGCAATCGATTCGGATTCTCGACCTTGAGCAAAGCTGTGCCGGGCGCTGCCATTTCGCCTTCATAGGCAAGCTTTTGGACGACCGCACCATCAAAAGGCGCAATCACCGTGCCATAGCTTTCGCTGGCGGCTGCCGCAGCCACACCCGATTCCGATCGATTCACCGCAGCTTGAGATTGAGCGATCGCTGCCTGTGCCTGCTGAATGCCTGATTCTGACTGCGCTAACCTCGCACTGGTTTCCTCTGCACGTGTATTGACCTCATCCAATTGCGATTGTGAAATCGCACCTTCCTTTTGTAGTTGTGCCATGCGGCGCTGGTTTACCTGTGCCAATCGCAGCGTTGCCTGCATTTCTAATCGTTGCGCTTCCAGTTGGCTGAGCGTTGCCCGCGAGCGTGACAGATCTGCTTCTGCTTGGGCAACGCCAAACTGTGCTTGGTTGGTCTGAGCAGCCATATCCACCACGTCAATTTGCGCCAGAATATCGCCTTTATGGAAGCGATCGCCTGCCTCCAAGGATATCTGCGTAATTCTTCCCATGACTCGCGTAGAGAGTACTGCCTGTTCTACTGGGTGAATCGTACCAGAGAGTTCCAAGGTGTCAGGAATCGTTTGAGTCCGAACAATTACGGTATCGACCGCGATCGCATGGGCTTCTGTTACCTGTGGAGAATGAGACGGGCGCGTCAATTGCAGAACAATCAAAGTTCCTCCCACGAGAACCGAGCCAGCGATCGCCAAAAGCCCCCAATGCTTACGCGCAAGCGATACTAAGGAAGAATGCTCTTTTTGGGGAAATTCGGTTGCCGATGCGGTGGTTAATTTTGTTACTGATGCGGCAGTCGATTCAGTT
The DNA here is from genome assembly GCF_965232925.1 of Tumidithrix helvetica PCC 7403. Classification (NCBI taxonomy): domain Bacteria; kingdom Bacillati; phylum Cyanobacteriota; class Cyanophyceae; order Pseudanabaenales; family Pseudanabaenaceae; genus Tumidithrix; species Tumidithrix helvetica. Next base: position 118,365 of record NZ_CBDDRA010000001.1, on the reverse strand, counting down.
GCCGATTCGGTTGAGGTTTCTTGAGCCATTGGTTTTGACCTCCTGAGCCTATTCTATCATTGACGCCTTAGGATTGAGTTCCATACATCACGGGATAGCCTGCGCTTTTCCATGCCAAAAGACCACCCTGTAGGTTATAGACCTGCTGATAGCCTTGGGCAACGAGCCATTGAGCAGCAGCAGTACTGCGATGTCCTGACAGACAAGTCACCGCAATTTCTCGATCCTTTGGAATTTCTTTAAGGATGCGATCGCGGCTGAGACATTGTGCTTGCGGAATATGTCCCATCCAATATTCCAAACAACCGCGTACGTCAACCACCAATAGCCGATCTTGGCGCGACTTTAATTGAGATGGTGTCAGTAACACGAGCTTTGCCACCTTCGATTTTGATTTCAGATTGGATTTCAGATTGGATTCTTGCTTAGATTTCATAGGACATCTCTGGGCTAACCTTTGCCATCACTGTAAACGATTTGATAAAAGGACCTGCCATGCGCGGATCCTTGATCATGGCAGCATAGTCACCCACGCGAAATTGTAGTTTGCGGGACATATATGCCATGCTCAAGCCAACCAGATTCAACCCTTTTTTCAGCCACTCCTGCCAGCGATCGCGTTCTGCCCGTAAATCCCAACTAAGGGCTTGTCCCTTATAAGCTCCTGCATGGATTACTTTCCCATTCTCGATTTCAAGAATTCCCCTAGGTTCTGGTTCGTTCTCAAAGCCATAGCCAATGGTTGAATTAAAATGAATTTTGGCAAGTGCATCTGACAACTCAGGGTCTGCGTTCCACTTCTCACCATAGGTCTGCATCCATTCCTGCGAAAACAAGTCTGACATAAAAATCATCTCCTGATAACTTAATTGAATATTGAATAACGTAAATTCGGGGTAAGAAAGCTTGCATTCCACCAGCCCTTTGCAAAGCTGCCTCGTACACACAAGTAAATTTGTCTTCGTTTCATTTGACGACTTGTGTGTACACCGTAGCCTGTGAAGGGGGGGAGAAGAATTGCTTGTAATTGTGGCGATCGGGACTAGCGATCGCCAGATGATTGGGTTTCTGCCTACCGATTTTTCAGGGATTTGCGGATATGGAGGCATAAAGAGATCAGATCGGCATCGATGACTCGGTAATAGCGCCAAACGCTATCTCGACGACATGCGACTACCCCTGCATCTTTCATCAAGCGGAGATGTCTGGAAACATTGCCTTGGTTTAGCCCCGTGCGATCGCAAATCTCTTGAACGCTGCGCTCTTGATTGCAGATTTCTCTTAAAATTTGCAACCTTGTCGGATCTGCCAAGATCTTGAAACGATCTGCCATTGCCTGTAGTTCGTCCAAATCGATCGCAATTTCCATAACTTCCATGAGCGCCATTTCCTCCAACTACTTTAAATCGAAAATCATCCTTTCATCTCAAGCAGTTCCCTCGCTTTTACAGCAACTGGTTCCACCAGAGGTAATCCAATTGCCCGAAAGCCCCAACGCTCAAACCAAGGAATCGTCCAACCTAGGCGCATTTTCGTGAGAAAGTATTTCTCAAACCCTAGCTTTATCCAAGACACCCAAATACCTTGATAGGTTAGCGCACGATGGCGATGCCCTGACGCATCGGGTAACAATGGATCTGCCAAAAATAGCGCTCCAGTATCGCCAAAATCCGCGAAGCAGACTGCCTGTAGGGTTGGTTTATACGGAGAGCCAGAAATGACTCCTAACTCTAGAGCAATATTATGCGCCACAGCAAGCGCCATTTCTTCGGTCATCAGACCAACCTTGGGAGCCCCTGTGGGAATGGGAGTTTGCTCTACAGGTTTGAGTTGCGTGATCACACCCACAGCGTAAATCGACTCAAAATTTGGATGGCGATAGGTGGGCAATACGGGTATAAATCCCTTGGCATCGGTTAAACCTGGTGCTTCGCGGAGGAAACGCGGACCGCGAAAAGGTGGCAAGACCATCACGTACTTCGCTGGAAGCCTTCGCCCGTCAGCCAAATGAACAGCATCAGCCTCAAAATGCGAAATCGCCGTGTTTTCCATCAGCTCAATTTCCCGAGCTGCCATAAATTTGCGCATCATCCAACGGGAGTCCGCCATTCCCCCAATGCCCAAATGTCCAGCGTAGGGCTCGGAGGTCACAAAGGTGATTGGAACTTGCGATCGCAATCCCTTCTGCTTCAAAACATGATGGATTAGGAAAGCAAACTCATAGGCAGGTCCAAAACAACTGGCTCCTGGTGCTGCACCCACGACAATCGGTCCAGGATTCTCTAAGAACTTCTCCCAAGCTTTACCTGCCATCACAGCATGGTGGGGATTGCAAACGGACTGGGTATAGCCACCCTCTGGGCCTAATCCTGGTAAGGCATCCATCACCAGTTCGGGTCCCGTGGCAATCACAGCATAGTCGTAGTCCAATGTCCGATCCGTGAGTCTAATGCGTTGCAACCTTGGATCGATCGCAGTGACAGCATCTTGAATCAACTCAATGCCATGTCGAGGAACGATTGCAGCTAAATCCAATTGAATTTGGTCGAGGGATTTTAACCCTAGGCCGATCCAAGGCAACGAAGGCACAAACGTAAACTTCGGTTGATTGGAAATGAGCGTAATCTGATGTTCGCGCGGCAAGGCATGCCTCAGTTCGTAAGCAGTGGGAAGCCCACCCAGTCCAGCTCCAATGACAACGATACGAGCCATAGATCGTGACTCCTAAAAATAGTTTTTTAAATGGTGTTTTAAAAATCGAGATCCTTATACCTCTTATTGCTCTGGCACTCGCAGTTTTTGCAACAGCACAATCAGCGGACACCAGTTCGTGAACGCTGATTGCAGCAGATTCAGCCCCACAAATGCTGTGAGGAACAGCCAATTTTGGTTGGTTAAAGCCAATAACAAGCTAAGGAGTATCATGCTGCCTGCTACAAGACGTATCCAATGATGCTGTGTCCACCGCTGTTTGCGATTGATTCGTTTCAACATCACGATCTCTTAAATTTATTTTATTAATCTATTATATAATTATATATGGATCTGTCAAGTCTTTAAAAAGAGTCTGTACAAGTTCTTTGCAGTAAACTGTTTTTAGGGATCTGTATGAATGGTAGGAATAGGTGCTATACCCACCAAGGCTTCATGCCAGTACGCGGATCTAGTTCTGTCCAAGGTGCGATCGAGATGCCATTACCAAGGACTGTAACCCGAACTATTTAACCCAGCAACTAAGGCACGCGTACCGACTGGTTCTGTCAAAACTTGTGTCACTGGAATTGGGTTACCTAAAATATCTTTAGCCAGAATTGCGCCACCCTCTCCCTGTTCTAACGGAGGAACAAAGAACTGACTGACTGGGTAGAGTAAAGTACCTGCTGTAGCTGCAACGGTAGCTCCTGTGAGAAAGTTCAGTAACTGCCGACGCGATAGGGACGGACTTTCCAAAGGGAAGCTATTATCCATAGGGGTTTTCCTGGATTTGAGTTGCGAATTTGAGAATTTGAAGCGATCGCCGATCGTAGCTTCTCTTACTATACGAATGAATTTACCTAGAACTGCTTTTGGGGACGATCGGTGTGAATTCCCAAAAGTTGATAAAGACCACAGAAACCAACCATACCTGTTAAAAAGGCAATTCCTCCGACAATTAAGAATCCAATTCCCAGCGTTGAGTTGTTGAAAGGAACAAGCCCCAGATACAACAAGATTGAGGATAACAGCAAGCGGATCAGACGGTCGGTCACACCAAGATTCATTTTCATAGCCTTACTCTCCTTTTTAATTTTTCTATGCTGTGTCAAGCGCATGGCATTTATTAGTGTATTACATATATCATTATATAATAATATAGCTATATTATTATATTTGCCCTAAATATTGATGGCAGACAGACTGACAACTAGGGAAGTGGAATCAAGCGACTAATTCCGCCATGAGTTGTGCGACAGGAACAGCGACTAGTTCTGCCATGAGTTCCGCAACAGGAACGATGCGTTGGGCGCGCCCAGCGTTACTACCTGAAAAGATCAGTCCATTCTCAATATCGCCGCGTGCCGCTTTGTCCAGTGCTTGAACGATACAGTAATACTTCTGCTCGTCGCGGCATTTACAGGCATGGAGACAGCTTGCCAGACATCGCTTTTCTAGATCGGGAGAACCCGCGATCGCTTTGTCTACAAAGGTATTTCGTAAGGCTCGCCCGGGTAATCCCACAGGACTGGAAATAATGACGACATCCTCGGGTCGTGCGTGGAGATGAAATTCTTTATAGCGAATATCGGCATCGCATTCATCGGTTGTAATAAAGCGCGTACCCAACTGCACGCCACTCGCACCCAATGCCAACATGCGGTCTATATCTGCCCGATCCCAGACGCCCCCTGCCGCAATTACTGGAATCGATTGTCCGACTTCTTCTTGTAGATAGCGAACCAGTTCGGGAATCACTGTTTCTAGGTCAAAGGATGGATCGCCCACTTCCTCAGATTTTGCGCCTAGATGTCCCCCAGCCGTATTGGGATTTTCTACCACCAATGCATCTGGCAGACGCCCATATTGGCGTTCCCACTTGCGACACAGAATGCGCGCCGCACGGGCACTGGAAATAATCGGCACTAGCGCTACATCGGGGTAATTCTTTGTATATTCTGGTAGTTGGAGGGGCAGACCCGCTCCAGAGATAATTAAGTTAACGCCCTGCTCCACGGCAGTACGAACCAGCGTTTCATAATCCCGTGCTACGACCATAGCGTTAATTCCCAAAATCCCAGTGGGACTCAGGGTGCGGGCTTTTTTTAGTTCGTCAATTAATGCTAAGCGATTGGCTTCAAAATATTGCTCCTTTCTTTTGCCAACATTTGATTGGTGAATGTCAAAATAAGGAGAGTTTAACCCTAAAGCTACGGCAGACACAATGCCAATGCCACCAGAATTCGCCACAGCAGCAGCGAGATTGGCTCCCGAGATCCGAATTCCCATACCACCTTGAATGATGGGATAACGGGCAGTGTGCTTGCCAATTTGCAAGGATGGTAATGATTTCATGATTTTTAGAAAGCGAAAAGATCTGGCTCCCCTTGAAGGTCTCCATCAGAAAAGTAAAAAGAACCTTGGAGAGGAGCAAATGGGTGAGAATAACGCAATGAATTACGATCGCTCTGTGGCTACGAGTTCGACCGAAGTATTTCCCGGAGCCCGTTCGGTACTACCGGGTTTGTCTTGCCGCGTAATCAGATCGAAGACATGCTCGCCAATGGCAGCTTTGACATCATCTTCCAATTCGTGAACGACATCCCGATTTAGTTGAAAAGCATAGTTGGCTTCATCGACAATGCTCTGAATCGTGGCTTCGTCAACGGGTAGAGCATCTAAAGCATGGCGATACTTTTCTTTAAAGGCTTTTCTCGCTTCAACCGTAGCGATTTGCTCGAAGTCATGTAGCCCTGTTCCTTGGTCTGGAGGTAATTCCAAAGCAGAACGAATGATATTTTTTAAGCTCTGACCACCCGATAAATCTCCCATATAACGAGTATAAGCATGGGCAACCAGTCGCGCTGGATCGGTATTGGCTACTTCGCGGATGCGATTGACGTAAACGACGCCTGCTTCTAAGGGCACGATCTGGTCTTGCCAATTGTCACCATAGTAATAAGCCAGATCTTTCTCCAGATTTGCCTTGCGGTTCAGCTCGGGGAAATACATTGGCCCCACAATGGGATGATTTTGATGGCGTTGCAGCTCTTCTTCTAGCGTGCTATAGACTAAATACAAGTTTGCCAACAGCTTGCGAAACGGCTCGCGCTCGACAATACCCTTGAGAAAGCATTTCATAAATGCTGTGTTTTCTGCGGCTGTGTGGGATTGTTTTGTCCCCTCCCGCAATTGACTGGCTAGACTCTGACTCATCTTGAGTACCTCTTGAATAAAGAATGTTGATTACTTTGCGTTTTTACCTAAAAGCTCTTTAATACCTAATTATAACCATATAGTTATATAGTGAGTATTATTAACAAAGATTTCTTTAACAATTGGTATCCCAAACCCCTGCGATCGCAGATATTTTTCAACAGGGCGATCAGAAAGCGAGCGCTTTCTGATCGCCAGCATGAGCATTTGTTAGAAGGAGCGGTCAACGATCGATCCTAAATCTAGCTTGCCCAGATCGCCCAACCGTCGCCAGATATCTTTAAATCCCAACTGCCTGACTGACCACTAGGATTCCAGAAACTATCGCCAATCTTAACAATCGTTCTATGGTCAATTTTTGCAGCATAGCAGTTCCTGTCTGCCTGTAAGACCTGTACCTGTGACAGATTTGTAATATTTTGCTGTCCTCGAAGCTTTCCGAGATTACTGATATTGTCAAATACTTTAGAGCCAATGGAATACATATGTTCCCAATAGATACAGGGAATTCCTGGATGAGTAAGGAGGAAAACATATCCTTGGATAAGTCGTTTGGCATCGCGGGGAAAGTCGCCGTAGGCTTGTCGAATCGTGTCATGATTATCTAGAAAAGTCACTGATTTAGCTGGCCAACCTCCTGTAACGCTCACATCGCTATATTTCCACAATCCCAGTTGTTCAAAAGGTTTATCTCCCCAAAAAATATTTCGCAAATGACTTTGAAGCGGAAAATCAAAAGCCATCGACTTTTTATTTACATCAAATGAGTCTGAGCGATCGATCCAATCGTAGATTTTCTGCGTACCGTCCCAATATTCACCAACTGTTAGATAGGGCTTTGTATGGTAGTTGTACTCAGCCACATGTTCGGGAGCGTAGCCTTTCACCATATCGTAGCGCCAGCCGTCGAAGTGGATATCATTTTTTAGCCATGTTAACCACTCTTTAATTTCCAAGCGTACCTTTGGCTCCGTATGAGCAAGATTAGGCGCGAATCCAGACTCGCCATCATCGCGACCACTACCACCACTATCCGTTACAATCTCAATTGGATCGCTCTGATTGTAGCCCCAAGCCATTTTTTTGCTTGCGATCTCATGTAGATCGCTTTTCCAGCAGATTTTCTCGCCAGCGATATTTCTCTGTTGCGCCTCTCTGTGGTTCAGTACGAGGTCAGCGATAACTTTCAACCCAACTTTGTGAGCTTCATCGTTAAGTCGAACGAGTTCAGCTTTTGTACCGAACCGAGTTTCAGCCCCCTTGCTTTCTTCCCAATAGTCAGCCCCTGTCATGGGCCACTCTTGAATCCACTGTTTATATTCACCTAGATCGTAATAATCCATGGGCGTATATCCCATATAGTGCTGGTATCTCGATTTGCTGGGTGGTGGTAGCCAAAGTACAGTAATTCCTGCGTTCGCAAAATCAGCAAGTTGCGATTGTAAATGGGTATACCATTTACCTCTTTCACCTCTGACCGTGACATCCCAATAGAATGTCTGCAACATAATGTCAGAAGTCGCTCTGTTTTCACTGTAAAGATTCATATAGTTCTCCTTTCTGCATAAAAGTGAATTTACGTTGGCGAGTAACTGTTTCTGCTACTTTTTTTGCTTACGCGTTTAATCTCTTCTCACGAAAGCATGACCGAGGCTTCACCCGTAGCAAAACTAGAATATAAGCGGATCCGTAGCACATACCGCCGACCTTGATAAAGCCGCACGTTGATTTGTGCGTTAAAGTCCGTGCCGCTGTCATCGTCACCGTCAACATACTTCAAGTCACCATTCTGATCTTCGAAAAGAACTATGACTGTATCCAATTTTCCAAAGGTCTGAATGGTATAACTTCGGGTAGCCGTGGGATTAATTGCAAAGTTTTTCTGCTCGGCAGGGGCAAGAGCCAAAATCTCCGAGTGGAAGGGTTTGAGTTCTGTATAACTCGATTCTTCAAGCTTTGGATAAAAGAAGAGGGCTTGTTGCCGATCCAACGCAGAAATTCCGCCAGCAGGTCTTAATCCGTTACGATACTGTTCGGGGCGGTCGATGAGTCCCGCTGCAAATGCGTAATGCATGATCGAGTTGGGATCCCATTGAGAACCTTGTACTTCTCCTGTTGCAAGCTTTTCAAGGATATTATAATTCGTTGTGGCTCGATCCCAATTATTAGGGGGACCTCCGAAATATCTATAAACGGCTTCTTCGTTCCATACAATTCCTGCAAATGGGTTTTGATGCTCGTGAGGGAACCCTAGGGTATGTCCGATCTCGTGAACTGGGACATCCACCCCACGGGGATCGGTTCGGAGATCCCAGCCGAAGTTCATAGTTCGCTCGCCCTGTCTAGGAATATCGATAACATCGCGACCAACATAAGACCAAGCTCCATCTCCTTGCAGGAAGCCAATTCGTACCTCTGCTTCGCTGATGTTTTGAATCTCCTCAAACTTAATGCCAATCCCTAGATTCTTCCACACTTCAAACCCTTGTCGGACAAAATCTTTCTGTTCGTTGCCAGCTGAGTTGGGCCCACTCTCAAAGAAGTAATAGCGTAATTTTGTCCCATTAACCCACTTTTTGCCGATTAACTGAATTAGACGCATGCGATCGGACGATACGCTTGGATCGAATGTACGCGATCGCACCTGTGGTAACGCACAACATCTTTGTACTTCGCTACTGCCATGTCCCGTACTACCTGAACGATTGTCAATTCCAAGCTTAGACTCGAGTAGTTCGATGCGTTCTATCAATCGCTCAAGTTTCAAAGAGTCAATTTGCGAAATCTCAGTCATTACAAATTCCTCCAAAGTGTACTTAAAAAAGTCAAAATTTTTATTTAATACCTAGGGATATAAAGTCCTCACATTACAAAAATATGTTCTGATTCCTTGACAATGGCATTCTCATCGCTCTCATTTGACTGAATTAGTTAATGCCGCTATGCCACTTGATTCATCTACTAGGAATTTTCAAGTCCATGCACTTCAATCTCTTACCTCCTCGATACAGTTTTCGTGTCATTGAGCCAGAAATCAACGTAGAAGCGATCGCCTTAGAGAAATATTTAAGCTTCTAAGTTAGGGAAAACAATGCATCAATCAAGAACTTGCTACGATACTAACCTGAATATACCCTGAATAATATAACGATTTGTGAAAATAATCTTGTGTTAACCTGCAAATAAAATCACCACCATCTACGTCGAGAAATATTAAGACAACTACTCAGTCAGTGGAGATAGAAAGAGAAGGGAAGATAGATACCCCAGTGTTAAATTGACTTAAAGGATTGTTGTAAGTTCTCAATTTCTATTCTTTGCGATCGCCTTAAATTTTCTCCGTAGTCGGTTCGCAGTTTTTATGACATAGCATGAAGAGTTCGCGATTGTATTATGGAGAGAAGAATTACAATAAAATCAGTAGTGACACTCCTCTGTTTATTCAAGTCATTTTCTCACCTGCTCAGACAGAGTAAAAAGGTATTTCTCTATATTTTTAAAAGTTGGGGGCGCTTCGCTATAACTTGGATTGCTTCGATACTTAACTTCTTTTTTTTCTGATCCCCAACCGATAGTTATGGTGCAAGGGTAATATCTGTGTCCCTCTGGAGCCCCATAAGCATCTTCGAGCTTTTCAAATCCACTATTTTTGATGTACGTTTTCAGATCTTTCCACTGCTTCTCTGTCAAGTTTTTATCAATCAGTACTGATTGTTTACTCCCCGAAGGATTTCCACTGACAGGGCTATCATACTCATATTCTGTGTGGACATGTTTGATATGTTTGTTCTTGATTGTTATCTCATCAGTCCAGCCTTGATAATCTACAAATAGAGAAGGAGATTGAATGTGGCTTTTCATACTTACTTACTCCATTCCACAATATTTTTCAGTGGGTAAAATTTGCTTGACTTCAATAGGGATAGGTGTCTCAGGAGTAGGGAAAATGATAAATTCACTTAATCCTGCATGATTTTGCAGATTGGTTTTAGGACTCCAATCATAGGTATATCCCAATCCAGTCCAAGGATAAGAACTTTTTGCTCGATCCTCAACTTGTTTTGTAAACCACTTTTGATAAGCGATATCGACACCTTGTGGAAATTGCAAGGGCAATTGAATTGGAAGAGGTTCTGATTTGGTTGGGTATCTTCTAATGTCAGGATTTAGAGTAGGTCTTCTAAGATACTGTGGATCTACCCAGATTTCGGCAATATGTGTAAATCCTTCATTAGGTCTAAGACCCAAAAGTTGATTTAGCCTTCGATTAAGTTCTTCTGTCGTAGCTTCCGTATCCTTATATTTTTTACAGAAGTCTTTTAATTCTGGGGCAACTGTAACCCAGATTACAGAAGCGGTTTTACCTGAAGCATGACCATTTGCTCTTGTGAAGGTAGCAACCAAAACTCGACTCTTGCCACGTTGGCCATCCCATTTTATGTTTGGATTAGATTCATTGATTACAGTCAAGTTATCTAATACTTCATTGGGTAAAGGTTCTGCTGCATCTCTCAGTGCTTCTGGCGGTACAAGTTGCGCAACAGAGTCTTTCCCAGAAGCTGCAAGAATCGTGGAGCTAGCAATGATTAGAACAGTAAAGGAGCAAAGGAAAGAAAGTGGTTTAATTCTCATTGAAGTAAACTCCTTAAAACTAACTCTCATATTAGGTTTACATTTTACATAAATATAAATAGTTCAGGCTATTTGATTAGGGATATTGATTATGCGGTTTGTAGCTCAGCAATAACCGTTGATGCGATCGCATAAGCCGCTTTAGTAGATAGTTTTTCAGCTTCTTCTCGCGTATCAATTGCATCTAAAAAATAGCTCTCACATAGAACGCAAATCGGACAATTTGTGTTTTCAGACTCAGAGAGAACGGTTACACCACGTTTCATTACACCGAAATCCTCTTGTCCGATCGCATTAGCCACCGCAGTTGAAAGTTTTTTAGCAAAAGCGATTGATCGTGCTTTGGCTTTTGTTGGGTGAACCATTACACAGGTGTAGTGAGGTTTTCTGTCTGTAGCATTGTGATGCAAACTGAGAAACATGGAACGACCTGTCGCCTTTTGCCCAATAAGACTAAGTGGATCGCTTGCTGGATCGAAAATCTCGGCTGAAATATTTGCCTTATCCAGTTCTGCTTTCACAATTTTAGCTTGCAAAAGATTCATATCATACTCAGGAGTTCCGTCTTTTGCATCAGTACCCGAATGAATAGGAGAATGCCCTGGATCGATTAAAACAGAAGCTAGGCGAACAGAAGGATGATTTATAATTTGATTCCAAGTTCGTTCATCAACTATTCCAGTTACTTCAGCTTGCCCCAAATGCTCCCTTTGGAAATTTTCAACAGCCTGTTTGGTTTTGGAGCCAAAAATCTCGTCAACCTTACCGCAATTAAAGCCAAGTTCATTGAGTTTAGCTTGTAATTGTCCAACTTGTGAACCTTGACTACCTACTTGCAATAACATAAATTCTTCTCCAGCAATCTCTCGCAAAAGTTTTTGTGCTTCTGGATAGCATCGATTCATGATGTAGTCTGCATAGCTAACGTCATGAGAATCCTCAAAATGAGGACAATAAATCTTTCCAATGTAGTCTAGAAAAGAACGAGCGTCTTCTAAGATTTTAGGATCGCGTTCATAGACTTTGGGATAAGGAATCCAATCGCCATCTTTACGGAAGTAGAATTTTTTCCAAGTATCTATTCCTGTTCTATAGGTGTCAAATGCGAAAAACCAATCGCCACCTGGTGGATCTGGTTCACTGTCAGTTTTATACCAGAATTTTTCAGCACCAGAAATCGCTATTGATTTTCGATATTTCATGCCGTTCATGTTTTTATAACGGCTTAGATCTGTTGTCCCTCTGCCACTTTCCAAAATAGATTGAGCAATGATTAATGGACGCTGCCACTCAAACTCAAAGTCAGCTTCTGCCACTGCTTTTATAAAATCTTGCCAACTCATAAATACCTCTTTAACTATTTTTTCAAGATTCAATTGTGTTCTAGATTTCTGATGAATTCGCTTGTAAAGGTTAACAAATTGTAAAAAGATGCCATGTTTCAGGCAATAAGACTTATTGGTTCTATAACAAGATGCGTTCTGGAGAATTCACAAACTCGATCCATCATCTCGCTAAACAAGGGATTCTTTTGCTCTAAAACACGACCATCGCTGGCTTTAATATCTGCTTCTAAAACAACGCTAGCATGTGAAACTTGACGTTGTTTTGGTATCCTGAAAAATTCGCGCTTATCTGGAGGTTCTTTTGCATATAAGTCTTCGACCCCCTCAATTTTAGCGGCTGTGTCATCCTCTGAATGAGCGATAAAGAGGGGTTGAGTTAAACCTTTGTGTTGTTCCCCTTTAATAAGACGATCTGTCTTCTCAATCAATTCGGATAATTTCGCAGCTCCATGTTTATCCATTCTGTCATAGCGATAGGGATTGTCACCGACTAGAGATTTGTCTTTCAAGTCCTCTACAAAAGCAAGTAACGGTAAGATAACTTTCGTTCTGAGTAATGTCTCGGTAATTTCTCCCGACGCTAGTTCTAAAGCAGCAGAGAACAGAAAGACTCCTCCAGTAATCTCTTTGGGAGCAGTTACTGCTTTATAGACACTGAGTGCGCCTCCAGTAGACAGTCCACCAATAGAGACTTTTGGGCTCATACCTCTAGCTTTCTTGACAGCAAAATCAACGTTATCAATCCACTGTTCTAGAGTCACCCCCTTCATTCCCTGTGGATTTCTGAGTCCGTGCCCAGTTAACAAAGGAATCAAGACGTTAAATCCCATATCATAAAATTGCTTGCCAATTGCTTCCATAAAGTAGGGAGAGTCAGTTAGTCCATGCAACAAAACAATAGTATGTTCTTGTGACTCTTCATGAAGCATGATACGCGGTTCGCAACCATCTCGAACCAAATTAGGATTGATTTTGAGATGCTGCTGATAATATTCTTTCCAAGTTTGTACGCTAGCCATAAGACTAACTCCTCATATCAAAGTAAATTAATTATCTGTAACGCTATTGGACTCTCCTCTCTTAAGATTCACTACCCTGAAATTGAATTTAAACTATGACATGCTGGCTGGACAAAAGCTTGAAATCATTAGCCAGCATGTCAACAGGTGTCTAGAGCCACAAGATAAGGACTCAATTCCAACAGTTCCAATCATCCAGTTGCATTTGCGGGATGTCCCAAATCTGCAACTAAATGCAATGATTGAGCGTAACTAATAGGAATTTCAAACCTATCGAACGCTATATGTTGCGGACTATCTGGCTTGTAATGCAGCCAAAATGTTAGATAAGGCTTAAACCCTATAAAAGCAACACCAAACCCTTCAAAGCGATAATCTGTATTCCCCGGCAATGCTGGAGGTAGCCCCTTATCGGCACAAGCCTGATTCACTTTACTTATAAATTCATCTGTGTCACCTAGTATCCGAAAAACTATATCCAGTGGATTCATATGATTAATCCTCAAAACGAGCGTGTTTTCTGTTTCTTTGTATTAAAAGCTAGCTAGGAGAACATAAGGATTTCAATTCTAAAATGGAGGAAACCAAATCTCTCGATCGCGAACTTGATTATGACCCTAACCTAAATAAGGTCTAAACAACATAACCGTTAAGGGAAATAAAATTGCGTTAAACCGCAAATAAAATCACTGTTATCTGTATTGAAGAGTAGATAGGAATCTTGCTAGAGTCCACGAGGAGTAAAGCTATATCCAGTGTCTGCGAACACACTAACTTTCCAACTAGTGGAACCTAAATTTATGAACGGAACGAGACGTAGATTTTTCCCAAGACTCTTAAGATTTTTGTATTTTATTTTGATGTTTAGTTTGGGGATTTTCATGGCTTTGGGCTTCGCCAAGCTTATCAGCCATACAAATCCATCGGAAGATGCTGTTTCAGGTATGCCATATTTATTAGGATGGCTAAACAAGGCAAATCCTCTCTATCTAAGTCTCACACTAGCAGGAACACTGGGAGCAATTCTTCACACTATCTTGATACATGGTCAGTTAGATTTACCTTCTTGGAGTGAAGATGACACTGGTCTTAAGCCTGGATTTTTGGGAGAAATCTTCATTGGCATAAGCGGTGCATTTATTGCCTATGTTTTTGTACCAACTGAATACCTAAGTGGCATTAACAGCGGAATTAAAGTCTTTGTGACCGGACTGGTTGGCGGCTACGGTGGTCAACTCATCCTAAATGCGTTACTCAAAAAGCAACTTGAACTGATTGAGCGAGCTGATTTAGCCCAAAGAGATGCTAAGCAAGCTAACGCAGAGAAAGAGCAAATAGCCGAAGGAAAGGATCTACTTGTGCTTGTCAATCGCCAAATTCAAAACGGACTGACTGAGCCTGAGTTATCAGATCTCCAAAAGAAAATTCAAAAAGCCGATCTTGAAGACAAAGAACTTATTTTTTACCGTGCCAGCGATGCTCGTCGAGCGGCTCAGCGCTCTAAAGCTTCTGCATTTAGACTTCGGAGTCAGAGGACTATTCCTATTTTTAAAGCTCTTGTAGAGAGTGATGACAATCAACCTGATTATCTGGCTCAGCTAGTTTATGCCTATATTGAGTCAGAACCTCCCCTTTTAGCAGATGCTATCTCCAACCTCGATCGCGCAATTGAACTTCGAGGTTCATCGATCAGAGAAGATTCTTGGAAATACGAACTTTACAGAGCGATCGCTAGAATCAAACTTGCCAAACAAGCAGGAGAGAACACAAATAGGGCTTCTCAAGGAAGGGAAGAAATTTTGCGGGACTTAGTTGCTGTTGACCACAATAAAGGACTAGAAAAGACTCTTAGAGAGTATGAGAGCGATGGGGTAGAGATTCCTATAAAAGATTGGCTCACCCAAAATCAGGACTGGCTTAGACAGCAAAGTAAGGCTTTAGCCTTACTCAATAGTATATTCCCAAGTCCGTTGATACAACTAACTCCTTCTGCACAGCAATCCTCAATCACCAACTCATCTCAGCAGTCAGATGCCGCGATAACCAGTGTTCTTACTCTGACTATACCAACTACTGAAAATCTTAAGGAAGTAACGCCCAAGTTGCCTCAAGTCTCAGCCGAAGCTACTAAAAGGGTAAGCGGTGTGCCCTTGCAAGCAGTTAAGCTCATTAAAGAATTTGAAGGTTGCGAACTATCTGCTTATCCAGATCCTAAAACTAACGGCGAACCTTGGACAATTGGTTGGGGGACTACAGTCTATCCTGATGGGAAAAAAGTTGGAAAGAACGATTGTATTTCTCAAGTGGAAGCAGATGAATACCTTGCCATTAATCTTGAGAAAAACTTTTGGGATATCCTCCAAAAAAAGATCCCCTACTGGAATGAGATGCATGATGATATGCGTTCTGCTTTGTGCAGTTTTGCCTATAATCTAGGAGCGTATTTTTATGGCGATGATGGCTTCCATACAATTACAGCTTGTCTAAGAGATAAGCGATGGCATTATGTACCCAAAGCACTCATGCTGTATGTTAATCCTGGCTCTAATGTAGAAGAAGGCTTGAGGAGGAGGCGAAGTGCAGAAGGCGATCTTTGGCAGCAAGGTCTAAGTAAATTAGAAGGCACATCCCCGAAGCCTCTACAAGAAAATGCTAGAGATAATGCTGATCTTAATCGGGAAATCAAACTAAATGTACAGTACTATAGCCAATTAGATTCTACAACTCCCAATGCCCAGCGCATGTGCTTTTCAAGTACCTGTGCTATGGCATTAAAGTATTTACGACCCGAAGCATTAAGTGGGGAAAATGCTGATGATACATACCTAGCAACTGTTCTCAAATATGGGGATACAACTGAACCTACTGCACAAGTTGAAGCCCTAAAAAGCTATGGAATTACTGCCCATTATAGACAAGACCTGAGTTTTAAAGATCTAGATGAGCAACTTGCACAAGGGTTCCCCATAGCAGTTGGATGGAATCATCATGGTTCTGTTGATAGTCCTACGGGTGGTCACTGGTGCCTAGTTGTTGGGTGCAAAGCAGATAGAAACGCATATTATTTCATGGATCCCTATGGTGAAGCAGATTTAGTCAATGGTGGCTATACATCTAACGAAGATGGACGCTATATGCTTTACAGCAAGAAAAATTGGGGACCTCGATGGGAAGTTGATGGAAAAGGTACAGGATGGGGAGTAATCTTTGAGAAGCCGTAGTAGACTTTATCGGCTACTTAAGCCTATATTGCTTGTAAAAATTTCAATAGACTATTTCATGTAACCCAAATGACACTCCGTAAAGCATGGCAACGCACTGCCCTCTGGCTGGGAATAGGCTGGAGCCTTTTGTGGAGTCTAATTCTCTTCGATCTTCCTGTCATTCAACAACTCGACCTGTCTCTACAGGATCGCCTTATCTATCTGAGCCATCCCAGCACGCCTCCCCCAGAGATTTTGCTCGTCCCCATTACCGATTCTGACTTGAGAAGTTGGGGACTAGACAAAGAGCCGATAGTTTATACCTCATTAGTCAAGCGGATTCTCGACGCAGATGCATCGGTCGTCGTTCTTAACCTAATGCCCAACTGGGTGCAGACCTCAGATCATGCTAATCATCCCATCAAAACCTTAGTTCAAGAAAATACCTCTCGGATCGTCGTTGTCATTCCCACTTCCAGTGCCAGTCAGTCAAATCCCATAGAATGGCGAAGTTACGAATACTTTCTTCCCTCAACCGATCGAGGGAACCCTCTATTTTCGCCCAGATCGATTGTAGGATTTTCCGAATTCGAGCCAGAAGCCAAACATCCCTTTGGTTCTAAAAGCACAGCGCGTCAGGCAAATTTGTCAGGAGAATTCACGCTCTCCCATAATCTAGATCGCCCAGAAACACTCGACTCCGCCGCTCTACTCAGCCTCAAGAAATTCAATCCCCAAGTTCGAGAGCAGTTTCCTTCCCCATCCCCCATTCAGATCCGTTTCTGGGGAGCGACGGGAACCTTCCCTAGACTCAAGGCGGAATCGATTTTAAGCAATAGTCCATTGCTGGCACAGGTTCGCAATAAAATTGTCTCGATCGGCTTTACAGATACTTCTAACCCCGATGCCTTTGCAATTCGATCGCCGTTTGGCGAACTCATGCCTGCGGTCGAGCTGCAAGCCAATCTGCTGGCAAGTTTGCTGACCAACTCTTTTTATCGCATCGTGCCATTATGGATTCAAAATGCTCTCATTGTTTGGGGTGGCGTCGCGATCGCTGCATGGATTATCTATGGAAAACTGAGCAGGAATTTGAGAAGACGATACCGCTATTGGCTCAGTCCAATCTTTGGGCTGGGTGGGTTTGGTCTACTCGGGCTGCTGCTATTTAGTCAAGGCTGGATTCTACCCGTACCCTTTCCCCTCTGCGTTTGGGGTGCAACCGCAATATCTGTATTTATTTCCTTACGCTTGGGCATCCAAAAAGATCTGATCTACCAGCAACAGTGCGAAATCGATCGCCTACACAATATCGAACAAGCAGCAATTCTCGCACAAGCCCAAAAAACGCTGCATCGCCTCGCCGCCAATATTCACCAAGGGCCGCTCCAAGAACTAAAACTCGTGATGGATCGCCTAGAAATGTTGCAAGTAAACGGAACGGCATCCAAACTCGACCCCATTCTAGATCGCTTGGCAAGCATGGGGCAGCACCTGCGCCAGCAGTTAAATCAAACTCGTGCGATCGCGCTGCAACTCACGCCCAAATTGAAAGCAGGATTGGCTGCTGGCATAGAAGCGAAACTGTACCAACTCATCAATTCTAGAGAACTCACCCTCAGCGTCATTCAAGACATCCAACCCCTCGACGAACCCGAACTCAATAGCCTCTGGCTAGCAGCCCGCGAGGATATTTATCGTTTTTTTATTGAGGCGATTACCAATGTCACGATCCACGCTCAACCACCCCATGGCAAGGCTACGCAGGTTAAGGTGATTCTGAGTCAGCAAGATAGGTATTGTTCGCTGGCGATCGAGAATGATGGTTCACAACTTGATCCCGCAACCTTTGAGAGCCCGACAAATTTGAGAATGCAGGGAGGCTATGGGATGAAATTTATGGCAACGATCGCGACAGAGCTACCCGATGGCTTATTTGAATGCGTCGCCTTACAAGAGGGGGGCTTAAGAGTGCAGCTTTCTTGGGAAATTGCCTTTAATTAATCGAAATTTAGTCGTTTTGAACTATGTAACTGTAAATTTATGCAAAAACAAGCTTCTCTTTAGATATCTTTTAGGATTATGATAAATACCTAATTCCAATTTGGCTGGGAGGTTATGGATTCTCGACCACCTCTATTTTTAATTCTCGAAGATCATCCCGAAGTCGCTCAAAACAACTGCCTATTTTTACAAAAACTTCATCCAGAAGCGATATGTGAGATAGCTCACGCGCCTGCTGAGGCTCTAGAACGACTCAAGCTAGAGATCCCCGACCTAATTATTGTCGATTTGCTATTTGGGACATCGACGGGCGAACAATCGGCGCAACCCTGTTTAGAACTGTTGCGCCAGATTTTTCAGGGCTACCCGATGTTGAATGTTCTGATTTATACCAGCGAGTACAGATATTTAAAACCGCTGAGTAAATTGCTCGGTCGCCACAAAGGCGGATTTGTTGTGGTCAGCAAACTCGAACGTCGCAAAGCCTATTTAGAGGGGGTCAAACATGCCCTAGAGGGCAAACTAGAGATTCCCAGAGAACTGCGCCACGATATCGATCTAGACGAACGCGAGACAGAAGTTCTAAACCTATTGGGGCGGGAAGCGCTCACAGACAAAGCGATCGCTCAACGCATGAACATTTCCTTAAAAACCGCTCAAAATTCCATTCAACGGCTAAAGGCAAAACTGGGAATCGATTATCTCGATGAAAACAATACCAGTACCCGCGTTGCCCTCTGCATGGAAGCCGTGCGGCGCAAACTAATCGTGTTATGAACAGCCAAGTTTACAATTCTCAATGCGAAGGAACTTTAAGGAGAGGTGAGGCTGAGATTAAGGTAAAATCAAGGTATCGATTAGCTGTGCAGGTGCATTATGAGAAAACCGCAAAACAAAGCTAAGGAAACGGAAGAAGTGAGTGCTGGCACGATTCTTTTTATTGCCGTAATGGTTTTAATCGTTCCCCTTCTCTTTGCTGGTTTTTTATTCCAGTAAATATTTGAGAAGGCTTGTATAATCAGTTCAATCTCTCTGTTTCCTAACGACAACTTCGCTACGATTCTCTAGGAGTACTGAGCTACTAAATTGAGGTAAATCCCTTGGCAGATCGTTCCCCGATCGCAAATATTGGTTCTGTACTTTCTGTCCGTGGAAGTGTGGTTGACGTGCGCTTTCCGCAACAGTTGCCAGAGCTGCGTACCCAACTCCAAACAGGAAAAGGCGGCAAGATCGCGATCGAAGTCGTTTCGCATTTGAGTTCGCAGGTGGTGCGTGGCGTTGCCCTAGCACCGACAGCAGGGCTGGCAAGGGGTAAAACCGTGACCGATACGGGGCATCCCCTGCAAGTTCCTGTCGGCGATCGCTTGTTGGGACGCATGTTCAATTTGTTTGGCGAACCGATCGATGGGGGCGAACCGATCGCAGGCGGAGAATGGCGATCGATCCACGCCACGCCGATCGCGATGTCAGAACGCGTTACCAAATCGGAAATTCTGAAAACAGGCATCAAGGCGATCGATGTGCTTGCGCCATTGGAAAGGGGCGGCAAGGCAGGACTGCTGGGCGGTGCGGGTGTGGGCAAAACCGTACTGATTACCGAAATGATTCACAATATGGTGAAGCAGCACCAGGGCGTGAGTTTGTTTTGCGGGATTGGCGAACGCTGTCGCGAGGCGCTAGACCTCTATGACGAAATGAAATCGACGGGCGTTTTAAAGAATACGGTGTTGATGTTCGGGCAAATGAACGAGCCGCCAGGGGCGAGGTTTCGGGTCGGACATGCCGCCTTGACGATGGCTGAATATTTTCGCGATCGCCAGCACCAAGATGTGTTGTTACTGATTGACAATATTTTCCGCTTTATCCAAGCGGGTGCAGAGGTATCGGGCTTAATGGGGCAATTGCCCTCGCGGGTTGGCTATCAACCGACCCTTGCCACGGAACTGGCACAGTTAGAGGAACGCATTTGCAATACGAATGCAGGGGCGATCACCTCGATTCAGGCGATATACGTGCCTGCGGATGACTTTACCGATCCTTCGGCAGTTCACGCATTTTCGCATTTGTCGGCTTCCATCGTTCTGTCGCGCAAACGTGCTAGCGAAGGCTTTTATCCTGCCGTGGATTTGTTGCAGTCCAATTCCAAAATGTTGATGCCCCATATTGTTGGCGATCGCCACTATCGCATTGCCCAAGCCATTCGCCAGACCCTCGCCACCTATGAGGAGTTAAAGGACATCATCGCCATGCTGGGGCTAGAAGAACTGTCGCAAGCCGATCGCCAATTGGTCTATCGGGCGCGGCGTTTGGAAAGATTTCTGACCCAACCGTTCTTTTCGACCACGCAGTTTACGGGCTTGGCAGGAAAGGTGGTCGAACTAGAGGATGCCCTAAACGGATGCGATCGCATTCTCAATGATGAGTTTTCTGAAGTTTCGGAGCGATCGCTCTACATGATTGGTACAGTTGAAGAAGTCGTTCAGAAGCATTAGAGTGGTGTGTCATGCTGCTCAAAATTATCTTACCTACCAAGATTTTGCTGGAAACGGAAGTCAGCAAAGTCGTTGCCGAAGCCGAGAATGGTTCGTTTTGTCTGCTGCCGCGCCATGTGGACTTTGTAGCGATACTGGTACCGAGTTTGCTTTCGTTTATTCCCGAGGAAGGAAAAGAACAGTTTTGGGCAGTTGATGAAGGAATTTTAATTAAACAAGAAGATACCGTTACAATTTCGACCCAACACGCGGCTAAGGGGGAGGATCTAGGAATGTTGCGACAAACGATCGCCCAACAATTTCGGGCTTTCAGCGATCGCGAAAAAACAGCGCGATCGGTATTGGCAAAACTCGAAATCAGCACGATTCGACGTTTTATCGAGTTAGGTGAATTTTTATGAAATCCCCTCAATCTTCGCGGCGCAAAGCCCGATCGCCTGCCCATGTCTTTACGGAAGCGATCGCCACCAAGGAACAGCGCAAATTACACGCCCGTCAAACCCAACCCTTTGGGGGCGTTTGGTTTGGTCTGGGTTTTGCAGGTTTGGTCGGTTGGTCGGTAGTCGCGCCCACGCTCTTAGGCATGGCGCTGGGCATGTGGATCGATCGCCAGTTTCCCAGTCAGATGTCTTGGACTTTGGCACTGATGTTGGGCGGCTTGACGCTGGGTTGCTTGGTGGCTTGGCAGTGGGTTGCCCAAGAGCAAGAGCGCATGGTGCGATCGCAAGCTCCCCTAGACCGATTAACCGAGCCCGAGCCCGATTCCGAGCCCGAATCTAATTCTGAAACGGAGGTCAAACATGATTAGTTTGTTCTTTCTACCCTTGACGCTAATTTTAGGTGCTGTGCTAGGCACGGTCTATTTTGGTGGATTGTGGGTGACGGTGCGAAAATTGCCCAAAGCCCGCGCCCCCGTCCTCTTAGCTCTAGGCAGTTTTTTCGGAAGGTTAGGGATTGTGTTGGCGGGATTTTCTCTGTTGCTTTTCTGCGTCAAAGACTATGCGCCCCTGCATTTAATCGCTTGTTTGGGCATGTTTTTTTGGATTCGCAATCGTACGATCGAGCGACTCCAACCGATCGCACCAAAACGAGGAGGATAAATGCACATTAGTCCCGATTCAATTGTGTTTTGGCAATGGGGGAATGTCGCGCTCAATGCGACGTTGGTCTTCACTTGGGCAATTATTTTGCTTTTGGGAATCTGCTCTTGGTCGATTACGCGCAAGCTTTCTAGCGATGTCGAAATCGGCCACTGGCAAAATTTTTTAGAAGTTTTGGTGAGTACGGTTCGAGAACAAATTCGTCAAACCAGCGGCAAAGAACCCGATCGCTATCTTCCCTTTATTGGAACCCTGTTTATTTTCATTGCCACGTCGAATTTACTGGCGATCGTACCTTTCTATCACCCACCCACGGGATCGCTTTCCACCACGGCTGCTCTTGCTATTTGCGTGTTTTTTGCCGTCCCTGTTTTCGGGATTCGCCAACAGGGGCTGGGGAATTACCTGCGCCAATACCTGAAACCCAGTCCGATTATGCTGCCTTTTCACATTATTAGCGAACTCTCTCGCACCCTAGCCCTAGCCGTTCGCCTATTCGGGAACGTCATGAGCGAAAGCATGATTGCCGCCCTATTACTGGCGATCGCACCTTTTTTCTTTCCTGCGATCATGCAGCTTCTGGGCTTAATCACTGGGATCATTCAAGCCTATATCTTTGCGATTTTGGCATTGGTATACATCGGCTCGGCAAGTCATGGGGATTGATTCCCAGACAGAGGGGAGACTGTAAGGAATTACTTCTTTTTCTACTGCATCCAAAATCTAAAACGGTTAGACTCAAATAAGGAAGGGCATTATGACGCATCTTGATAGTAACAATCCCATTTTTATGGCTGTTTGGATTGTGGGAACGATTTCGATTTTAACGGCGGGGTTGACCATTGCCATTGGCTCGATCGCACCCGCCCTCGGTGAAGGAAAAGCGATCGCCCAAGCCCTGAACGCAATCGCCCAACAACCCGACGAAGCCAACACGATTACGCGCACGCTGTTTGTGGGGCTTGCCTTTATCGAATCGGTGGCGATTTACTGTTTTGTGATCTCGCTGATCCTGATTTTTGCAAATCCCTTTTGGAATTACGTGATTTCTGCCGTTACGAAAGTAGGGGGGTAACAAGCGTGGAAATTAACTGGGTTACCTTTACGGCGCAAATTGTTAACTTTTTTGTTTTGGTATTTGTGCTGCAACGCTTACTTTACAAGCCGATCGTCAAAGCGATGGAACGCCGCGAACAAACAATTCGCGATCGCTTAAACTCCGCCGAGCAGAAGCAGCAGGAGGCACAGCAGGAGGTCGCCCATTACCAACAGATGCAAGCAGACTTAGCGGCAAGACAAGCGGAATTACTCACCCAAGCACAGGCAGAGGTCGAGCAAACCCGCCAAAGGCTGTTACAGGAAGTGCGCGATGCGGCGGCAGTAGAGCGATCGCAGTGGCAGGCAAGCCTGCGCCGACAGAAAGAAGCGTTTTTGCAGGAGGTGCGCCATCGCACGATGCAGCAGTTACAGGCAACCGTACAGTTGGTGCTTAAGGATCTGGCAGAAGTCACCCTAGAGGCACAGGTCGCCAAGGTATTCCTACAACGCTTGCAAAATCTTGCCGATCGCGATCGCATTGGCTTAGTGACTGCCTTAACCCAAACCGAGCAACAGAGCAGTATTGCCCTTACCCTAGTGAGTGCCTTTGAATTGCCCGAATCAATTCGCACTGCGATCGCGCAGGTCTTACAGAATTACTTGAATGCAGCGAATTTAGGCGATCTAGATTTGGACTGCGAAACCCAACCCGATTTAATTTGTGGTATCGAACTGCGCGGCAGGGGCTACAAACTGACTTGGAGTATTGAAGCCTATCTCGATGCGATCGCAGAGAATTTAGCTTCTGTTCTGGTTGAAGAAATAGGCGAAGAAATCAGTGAAGAAATAGGCGAAGAAATTAGCGAGGGAATTAATGCAGAAGGAGTAGAGCCAGCGCATGGATAATCTCTTGCAAACCATTTTCAACGAGACACTCTCCCTTTACGATCGCGTACTCAACGCCCATCCCCCCGACCTGCGATCGCAGGAAATCGGCATCGTGCAGTCGATCGGACAGGGCATTGCCAAAGTGACGGGATTGCCCCATGTGGAATCAGAAGAAATCGTTCGCTTTGCAGGTGGCACTCTGGGCATGGTGTTTAACCTCGACCCCGATGAAGTCGGCATTATTCTGCTCGATGCCAGCGATCGCCTCAGGGCAGGCTTCGAGGTACGGCGCACGGGCAAGGTTTTAGAAGTTCCCGTGGGCGATACGATTCTCGGACGGGTGATCGATCCCCTCGGTCGTCCCCTCGATGGCAAAGGCGCGATCCGTACTTCCCAGCGTCGTCCTGCCGAACGCAATGCCCCTGCAATTATGGATCGCGCTCCTGTGAATGTGCCTCTGCAAACGGGAATCAAGGCGATCGATGCCCTCATTCCGATCGGGCGCGGACAGCGGGAATTGATTTTGGGCGATCGCCAAACAGGAAAAAGTGCCCTTGCGATCGATACGATCGTCAATCAAAAAGACAAAAATGTTCTCTGCATGTATTGCGCGATCGGACAGCGCAGCACCGCCGTTGCTAAACTAATTGCGGATTTGGAAGAATACGGCGCGATGGACTATACCACCGTTGTCATGGCTGCGGGTGAAGAACCGCCCGGATTGCAGTTCGTCGCGCCCTATGCCGCAACGACCATGGCAGAATACTTTATGGAACAGGGGCGCGATGTTCTGATTATTTACGACGACCTCACCACCCATGCCCGTGCCTATCGCGAACTCTCGCTGCTGTTGCGCCGTCCCCCCGGTCGCGAAGCCTTTCCTGGGGATATTTTCTACATTCACTCCCGCCTGCTAGAACGCTCCACCCATCTCCATCCCAATCTCGGTGGTGGTTCGCTCACTGCACTGCCAATCTTGGAAACCGAAGCCCAAAACATGGCTGCCTATATTCCCACCAACCTGATTTCGATTACGGACGGACAGATTTACCTATCGCCTGGGCTATTTCAAAAAGGCGTATTGCCCGCGATCGATGTGGGCAAATCCGTTTCCCGTGTCGGTGGTAAAACCCAGCTACCCGCCTATCGTTCGGTTGCAGGGGCATTACGGCTCTCCTATTCGCAATTTGAAGAACTCGAAGCTTTCTCGCGCTTTGGTACGCGCCTAGAAGAATCGACCCGCCTTGCCTTAGAACGGGGGCGGCGCGTGCGCGAAGTACTCAAACAACCGCAGTACAAGCCTATGCCCGTCGCCACCCAAATCGCTATTCTGCTTGCCGTTACCGAAGGGTTGCTCGATGCCATTCCGATCGGTCAAATTAGCGCGTGTGAAACTGCGATCGCCCAAGCAGTCGCAGCCCAATTACCCGATCTCTGCGATCGGATCGAACGGGGTGAAGCTCTGAGTGCAAGCGATCGCGCATCTCTGTTGCGGGTTGTCCGCGATCGCCTCAGTAATTCAAATCATAATTCAGAAACAGGAGGAACTCCATGACCTCCATTCAATCGCTGCAACGCCAAATTCATACGGCTACCGACCTGCGATCGGTCGTCAAAATGATGAAGGTGCTGGCAGCAGTCAATATCCATCAATACGAGCAAGCGGTGGCATCCCTGAGCGAATATACCCAAACCATCGAAAAGGGATTGTATGTCGTTCTCAAAACCATGCATCCCCAGGGATTTATCCAAGCGAATGGCATGCATGGCAATAACGGCGAACCTCTTAAAAGTACGCCTTTCGCCCTGACTCAAGTTTCTAGCAAACGCTGCGGTGCGATTGTCTTTGGTTCGGAACAGGGAATGTGCGGACAATTTAACGAACAGATTGCCCGTTATGCGATCGCGGAAATTCAACATACAGAGATCGCAGCCGATCGCCTGTCCATATTTACCGTAGGCACAAGGATTATTCCTCCCTTAGAAACTGCGGGTTTTGCGATCGCCCAAACCTTCGAGATGCCCAGTTCCCTCGTAGGGATTACGCCGATGGTACAGGAAATGTTGATTCAAATCGAAACTTGGCGCGATCGCGATCGGATCGATCGCATCCTGCTGTTTTACAACCGCCTCCATGCCAGTACCTTTAGCGAACCCAGCAAACTACAACTCTTGCCCCTCGATCGGCAATGGTTGCAAACGATCGCACAACAGACATGGCAATCGCGATCGCTGCCCACGTTTACCATGTCCAGCGATCGGCTATTCGCTTCGCTATTGCGACAATATTTCTTTATCTCTCTCTATCGCGCCTTTGTCGAGTCCCTCGCCAGCGAAAATGCCAGCCGCCTCGCCTCCATGCAAATTGCTGAGAAGAATATTGAGGAACGCATTGCAGAATTTACGATTGCCTATCAACAAGAGCGTCAAACTGCGATCACCGCCGAGCTTTTAGAGATCGTCACAGCCTATTGATCGCTTGACAGACAACTTGCGGTTTGTGGCGGCGGAGGCATGCGATCGATTAAGATAATCCCAATTGATGCGTTAAGAGATTAAATCACGTGATTGCCATTTACCCCGGCAGCTTTGACCCAATTACGTTTGGACATTTAGATATCATCAAGCGCAGCAGTCAACTGTTTGAGCGGACGATCGTGGCAGTACTGCGAAATCCGAATAAATCCCCTTTGTTTACAATTCAAGAACGGATCGAGCAAATCAAAATAGCGACAAGGCATCTAGAGAATATCGATGTCGATACATTTTCTGGACTAACCGTTACTTTTGCAAGGCTCAAACAAGCGCAGGTTCTGATTCGGGGCTTAAGAGCGGTTTCAGACTTTGAGATGGAACTGCAAATGGCACATACCAACAAGACCCTCGCCGAGGAAATTGAAACGGTATTTCTCTCGACATCGAATGAATACAGCTTCTTAAGTAGCAGTGTCGTGAAGGAAATTGCCAGATGTGGCGGGCCCGTCGATCATCTTGTGCCTGCGGAAGTAGCGATCGCTTTGTCATTACGCTTTCAACCAATGGAACTCGATCTAGCTAATAGTTCATCCTAAAAACAGATGAGTCAGCGCATTATTGGCATTACAGGTGGAATCGCCACAGGCAAAACCATGGTTTCAGACTATCTGCATCAAACCTATGGATTACCTATTCTCGATGCGGATGTTTACGCGCGAGAAGCCGTGCAAGGAGAAATCCTCAATCAAATTATCCAGCGTTATGGAACTGAGATTTTGGATAATAGTCAAACGATAGAATCCAACCAGCCCCCTAGCCTGAATCGCCAAAAATTAGGCGCGATTATTTTTCAAGATGCGACAGAGCGCAAATGGTTAGAGAGCTTAATTCATCCCTATGTACGAGATCGCTTCCACACTACTGTCAAACAATATCAGCCCAATACCCTGGTGATGGTGATTCCCTTATTGTTTGAGGCAAAGTTGCAAAATTTAGTTACAGAGATCTGGGTGGTTGCTTGCGATTTAAATTTGGAATTAGAGCGACTGATGCAACGCAATCGATTGTCAGCCGAGGAAGCAAAACTGCGCATTCAAAGTCAGATGCCTCTA
Source organism: Tumidithrix helvetica PCC 7403 (assembly GCF_965232925.1). Taxonomy (NCBI): domain Bacteria; kingdom Bacillati; phylum Cyanobacteriota; class Cyanophyceae; order Pseudanabaenales; family Pseudanabaenaceae; genus Tumidithrix; species Tumidithrix helvetica. The sequence continues at coordinate 91,146 of NZ_CBDDRA010000001.1, read as the reverse complement.
TCCGAAAAAGTTTTGCTAGCCGATGTCGTGTTAGAAAACAATGGGACATCGGCTGAACTATTCGAGCAAGTGGATAACGCCCTATTTAACTCAATTCATGGCTTTAGTGTGGCGCTTTCGTAGTTTTGTAACTTCAGCATTTCGTTCTGGACGTTCATCCCAATCACTAAAGCATCACTCAGCAGGGAACTATACCGATCGGCTTGATTTTGAACCTCTAATGACTCCAAAGCGATCGAATTTTGCTCGATATTGCTAAAGAGTGTATGGCGATCGCTTAAGAAATGACGATGCTCTCGTAAGATTCTTTCAGTTGTCAAACCACAAATCAAACTATCTCTTGTTAGCTCAAGTGCTTGCAGGATATCCTCTCGACGATCGAGCTTTGAGGATTGATTGCCAACAGACTTGAGGCGATCGCAAATATCTACAGCAAAAATCACCTGATTATACTTATCAACTTCATCAAGGAGGTGATATAAACAAGTCATTTTTTTAGCTCTATTCCAAGCAAAAAAATTCCAACTCAGAAATAAAATTAGCACTAGAGAGAATACAAAAATAGCAAATCCAATCCGATCTTGATGATTCTCGATGGAACTATGGAAAGCCTGAAAGATCATGATGCTAATTGGCAAACTAAAAATCGAAATCAAGAATAAAGTAATTGCCTCACTCAGCAAAAAAGGAACCCAAAGTTTAGGCTTTTTTAGGATAAAAATCTTGTACGCGCTTCCCATAAGTAAGAGGCTAATTTCTTTTCCTGTTACCCTTTCTAAATCTTGCTCGGTAATCTGTAAGTGCTTGATATCAGCTTGCATACTTGTTGGATAAGCTCAGATTTATTGGAAAAACATTTGCCTAATGGAATTCCAGACTGCCAGATAGAAATTTCCTTCACGGGGACGAAAAAGATCGAATTTAGAGCCAAAAGAACCAAAAAACGGTCTGAGCGTCCAAGCCATCTGACTGCCAACAAATGCATAAAGCCCAAGCCAGAACTTTAAAATAGATATGCGAACCTTGCGATTTTTATCAACTAAAGTATCTGCTCTCGCTAAAGCCTGATCTAAGGTAAGAGGTTCAACCTTTGGCAGCAAAACTTGATAAAGAAAGTAAACTCCAATCAGTCCAGTCAATGTGAATATTGCTACATTTAATAAAAGGAAAAAAGAATAGTTGTCTGTCGTAATCAAGAAAAATAATGTAACGGGAGAAAAACCAAATAGTAATGTGCTTGTAATGGTCACAGCGCAAAGCAAAATTGCAGCATATTGGTCTAAACGGGTTTTCGCGCCGAAGTAGACATTAAAGAAATAAAGCGCTGGTAAGCAGATTGCTAAAGTGATGAGGAATAAAAATGGCAATTTTGCCGCTGAAGATAAAACCTGCATCCAAGAACTAACTGCACCAATCAAGCCGCCATAAATTGCTAAAAATATGGAGCTACATACTAACAATCCCACTATTTTAGTATTGATTTTGATGCCGTCATAGATTTCTTCAATAAATCGATCGCGATCGCTAAGTAATGCAATAAGAACTGAAAAAAATGGCATAAAGTATCAAGGTCTGAAATTTTTCTCGATCCCTTCGGACGTTTTTGAGGGTAACAAGTTCCTTAGAAGTAGTTGTGGCACTTCAGTTGTGAATTGGCGATTTGGATGATGGGTTAGCGATGCGTTACGCATCATCCAAATCCATTGAAATTAAATCCGTTACCACTTCTTGTAGGGTAAGAACTTGCCATTCATCGTCACCTGAACGCGATCGCCCTTAGGATCATCAATCTTTTCAATATCCAGCGTAAAGTCGATCGCACTCATAATCCCATCTCCAAACTTTTCCTGAATAACTTCCTTCATGGGCATTCCGTAAACCTGCAAAATTTCATAGAAACGATACAGCAAAGGATCGACAGCAACAACTGGGTCTAGACCTTTTAAGGGATAACTCACGAGTTCGGCAACTGCATCTGGCTCAAGCTCTAAGAGACTCGCAAGTTTACTCGCTTCATCCTTAGATGCAGTTGCCTGACCGTAAAACAAAGCGGCAATCCAAACTTCATCGCGTCCTAAGACCTTCTCTAAATCTGCAAAGCTTAATCCCTTTGCTTTCTTTGCTGCTAAAAGTTTTTGGGTCAAGACTGGAATCGACATAATATCCTCGCAATTAAATCGCGTTCAAGGGTTTGAAAAAAATCAACCCAAGCGTAATCTGATTTTGGCGCTCGAATGGTTCATCTCGCTCAATTTTGCGATCGCACTTAAAATTTTAAGTAATACCATTTTCAAAAAGTGATGCAACGCATCTTTTTGAAAAGACCGCGCTCCGCGCGGAACACAAAACCCGATCTGTCGCAATTTCAAGAGAAATTGGTATAACGACCATTGTCAAAATTCTTGAAATTTAGCGCAGATAGTCCCTAAGACTGATGTTCAGGCACATTGGATTTCATTAGGTTAATATTAGTTAATAATTAAATTCTTTAAAATTAAAGAATAGCCCTCTGATGGAGTTGTAGCAGTGAAAAATAACGGAAATAATAACAAAGATAATAAAAAGTGGAAGAGTTTTGGTTTATACGCACTGTTATTGATCGTGGTGATTACGCTCGGTGCAGCTTTACTCGATAGTCAGCCCCAGCCTCAAGGTGAATGGCGCTACAGTAAGCTTATTGCGGAAGTGAAAAAGACGCCCCCGGGTGTATCTAGAGTCACGTTTAGCACCGATCGCTCTTGGGCAGAAGTCACTGTACCTAATAGTGGCGGTAAAAAGGTGCGGGTAAACTTGCCCAACGACCCCACATTTAGCGAAACGCTCAGCACCAACAATATCGAATTTGATGTTGCACCCCGCCGTAATGATGGCGCACTCTTTCAAACCCTCAGTAGTTTGATCTTGCCGATTTTACTTTTGGTGGGACTATTCTTTTTACTGCGTCGCGCCCAAGTCGGTCCTGGTAGCCAAGCGATGAATTTTGGCAAGTCCAAAGCCAGAGTGCAAATGGAGCCACAAACCCAAGTTACCTTTAGCGACGTTGCAGGCATCGAACAAGCCAAACTAGAGTTAACTGAAGTTGTAGACTTCCTCAAAAATAGCGATCGCTTTACCGCAGTCGGAGCCAAGATTCCTAAAGGCGTCCTGTTAGTTGGGCCTCCCGGAACTGGTAAAACCCTGCTTGCGCGTGCCGTCGCTGGTGAAGCTGGCGTGCCTTTCTTTAGCATATCTGGCTCAGAGTTTGTCGAAATGTTTGTAGGGGTTGGTGCTTCTAGAGTGCGCGATCTGTTCGAGCAAGCCAAATCAAACGCACCTTGTATTGTATTTATTGATGAAATCGATGCTGTCGGTCGCCAACGTGGTGCTGGACTCGGTGGTGGTAATGACGAGCGCGAGCAAACCCTCAACCAACTGCTCACCGAAATGGATGGGTTTGAGGGCAACACGGGTATCATCATCATCGCAGCAACCAACCGTCCTGATGTCCTTGATGCCGCCTTGCTGCGCCCAGGTCGATTCGATCGCCAAGTTGTGGTCGATCGCCCCGATTTTGCTGGCCGTTTAGAAATTCTGGGCGTTCATGCCCGTGGCAAGACCTTAGGACAAGATGTTGACCTCGAAAAGATTGCCCGTCGTACCCCCGGGTTTACAGGTGCTGACCTCTCTAACTTGCTGAACGAAGCTGCGATTTTGGCGGCTCGTCGCAACTTGACTGAGATCTCGATGGACGAAATCAATGATGCCGTCGATCGCGTCTTGGCTGGGCCCGAAAAGAAAGATCGGGTGATGAGCGACAAGCGCAAAAAGTTGGTTGCCTACCATGAATCAGGCCATGCCTTGGTTGGTGCTTTACTGCCTGATTACGATGCCGTTCAAAAAGTCACGATTATTCCACGCGGACGTGCGGGTGGTTTGACTTGGTTCTTACCTACCGAAGATCGGATGCAAAGCCGCATCTACTTGCAAAATCAAATGGCAGTGGCTTTGGGTGGCAGACTAGCCGAAGAAATTGTGTTTGGTGAAGAAGAAGTTACAACTGGAGCCTCTAGCGATCTGCAACAGGTGGCAGCGATCGCGCGTCAGATGGTCATGCGTTTCGGCATGAGCGAAAAATTGGGGCCTGTGGCTTTGGGGCGTTCTAGCGGCAATATGTTCCTCGGTCGTGAGATTGCTGCCGAACGCGACTTTTCCGAAGAAACCGCAGCTATGATCGATGATGAAGTCGGTCAATTGGTCGATCGCGCCTACAGGTTGGCGAAGCAACTCTTGCTAGACAACCGCCATGTGCTTGACAAGATTGCAGAAGCATTAATCGAGCGTGAAACCGTTGACTCTGATGAGCTACAGGAAATCTTAGACACAAGCGAACTCAGATTAGCTGCTACGTTCTAGACCACTTGCCCGCAATTTTCATCAGAGATTTCTTAAACCCTTTTCTAAATGCCTCCTACTTAACTAGGGGGCATTTTTATCTCTTATCCATAATCGGCTACGGTTTATACCCCCAGTTTCAGCAAAATTAACTAAAATGAAGCTAAATCAGACTTCAAATCGACTGTCACTTCATGTCAATAATTTCTCTAGCCATAATCAGTTTCTTTGCATGGGTGGTTAGTACCCTCGCTGGCGGTGGTAGCCCGTTTATACTCATCCCTTTGGTGAATGTCATGTTGGGAGCTGCCGCCGTACCCCCTGTGATTACGATTGGCATGTTTTTAGGGAATGCCCATCGCATTTCACTATTTTGGCGACATATTGATTGGAAATTGACATTTTGGTACGCACCTGGAGCGATCGCAGGTGCAATCCTTGGGGCTTATACCTTTACCCAAATTCATCTCGATTGGCTGCAACTCCTGATTGGTGTTTTTCTGATAATCAGTGTTTTTGGCTTTGCGATCGAAAAGAAATCGGACAAGAAACCCGAACTAGACCTAAAAGCTAAAAACGAGATTCCCGCCCCACAAACAAAACTAAAAGCTTGGTATATCTTACCCGCTGGATTCCTAAAAGCTTTTGTCTCTGGACTCGTTGGTACAACTGGTCCCGTCTTAAACCCATTTTACCTAGGCTATGGCCTGGTCAAAGAGCAGTTGATTGCCACTAAAGCTATTCACATGGTCATTATCCACTTGGTTAAAATTATTACCTATGGAATCTTTGGGGTATTGTCAGCGGATAATATTGGAGCGGGTTTGGTAATTGGGCTGGTAGCAATTCCAGCTAATTTTTTGGGTAAATATATTCTAGAGAATTATATGAATGCCCAACAGTTTCGCCAGTTAGTTTTAACCTCAATGGTAGTCAGTGGTTTTTGGCTACTATGGGGACAACGTGACTTAATGCATCTTTGGCTTTGACACGCTCCGATTTAATCATGATGAGCGTAGGGGCAATTCATGAATTGCCCCTACGCTCAATGCAGAGGAAAGAATTTCTCATGTATCAAATAGGAGCGCTATAGTCTGGACAATGCTCGGCAGCAAAAAATGTGCTAGAGATAATCTAAGTGAAGCAATTCGCAAAATTCTCCATGTAGGATAGGGCAATGGCAAGATTTCCTTGGTTGCGATCGCTATTGTTATTTATCGGTATTGGGCTAATTGTTTCCTTTGCCGTGGCTTTGCTCGATCGCATCTTACAAATTTACAATCTCATTGCTACGGCTTCGCCAATTTTGGCAGGGTTGTGCGTATTGCTCTTGATTGCCCTGCTTTTTGGGCTATTTATAGCCATTTGGCGGTATTTGCGTATCTTTGGGACTGAACCAGAGAAAAAACGTCCCGAGCCAGAGGTTTCTACCGATAAAGTTGAAGCTGCCGAAGAAAGTATTGCAGCGCTTCAGCAGCAGTTAGAGCAAATTCAAGATGAGATTACCAAGCGATCTCTGCTCGAACGCTCCGAAGATTTGCGTGATAGTTTTACGCGGTTAGAGTTAAAAGTGGTTGTGTTTGGCGTTGGCTCCGCAGGCAAAACTTCACTGGTGAACGCGCTACTGGCTGAGGCACAGGCTGTAGATAAAGCTGTAGATAAAAATTCTGCTGAGGCGATTCCCAAAGGTGAGGTCGGTGCGGTGATGGGAACCACGACGATTGGCGAAACCTATGCCCCCGTCAGGTTTAAAAATCTAGAATTCCCCGTGATTATTACTGACTGCCCTGGGATCTTGGAGGCAGGTGCGATCGGTAGCGATCGCGAGCAAGAAGCAAGACTATTGGCAACAGAGGCAGATTTATTATTGTTTGTCGTGGATGACGACCTGCGCCAATCAGAATATGAAGCGCTCAAAGCTCTCACCGCGATCGGTAAGCGCACCCTATTGGTGTTTAACAAAGTTGACCGCTTTACCAAAAGCGATCGCGAGTCCATTCTTGCCCAGCTACGCCAGCGCGTGGTTTCGTTTATTGCTCCTGGAGATGTGGTGGCGATCGCCGCACGTCCAGCCACGCTTACTTTAGATTCGGGAGAAATCGTTACGCCATCACCGAAACTTAAACCGCTTTTGACCCAGTTGGTGGATATTCTTAATTACGAAGCCGACGAGTTGATTGCAGATAACGTACTTTTGCAATCTCAACGTTTAGGAGCAGAGGCACGTCGGATTATCAATACCCAACGGCAAGCAGAAGCGGAAAAAGTTGTTGAGAAATTTCAATGGTTGGTAGCTGGGGTAGTGTTTGCTACGCCTTTGCCTGTGGTGGACTTGCTGGCAACCGCCGCGATTAACGCGCAAATGGTGGTGGAACTGGGCAAGGTCTATGGCGCTGATATTAATTTAGAACGCGGCAAGGAATTAGCCTCTTCGCTAACACGCACTTTAGTTAGTCTGGGGATTGTTAAAGGCGTCGTGCAGATTGTCTCGACTGCAATTTCTTTAACAATTGTGGGATTGCTACTCAAAGCCACCGTGCAAGGTGTAACGGCTGCCTATCTCACGCGCATTGCAGGGAAAAGTTTTATTGAATATTTCAGCCGCAATCAAGATTGGGGCGATGGTGGTATTGCCGAGGTCGTACAACGTCAGTTTCAACTCAACCGCCGCGATGAGTTCATCAAATCTTTTATTCAAGAAGCAGTAAATCGCGTCATGCAATTATCAAAAATTGACAAGTCAAAGTAGCAGTAGATTTTCTACAAGCGAATTGGGGAAAATGTCAGCTGATCCGTAAACCATAGTGGCTGGTGTAATTGATGCCATGATCATCTACTCCTATTTTATGACAGGAGCTGGTTGGCTTTGTGTCTTTGCTTTGTGCGGCGTAAAGCGCATTTATAGAACTCACATTGAGTTACAGAAGTAGAGCATTAAATATGTAGCCAATGCTGATAATACCAACTGTCATTAGACCAACAAATACGGCTAACAGTTGAGGACGCAGTACCTTTTTAAGGATCACGATTTCAGGAAGAGATAGTGCTGTTACTGCCATTGTAAAAGCTAAAACTGTACCCATAGGCATTCCTTTATTGACTAAAGCTTCGGTAATTGGCATCACGCCCGCGATGTTCGCATAGAGTGGCACGCCCAAAACTACGGCAAGTGGCACTGCTAAAGGGTTATGAACACCCGCATATTTGACAATAAAGTCGGTCGGCACATAACCATGAATCCCTGCGCCGATCGCAATCCCTCCAACCACATAAAGCCACACCGATCGCACAATTTCGCTAGATTGAAATCTGCCTTGCTCAAATCTTTGATTCCAAGTCAGCGCAACGGGTTCCAGATTGTCTTCATCATCGGGAACCATACCTTGACGAGATCTTTGCAGTTCCCAAACAAATGGTTCGACCCATTTTTCTAGTTTAAGAAGTCCGATGATATATCCAGAAGCGATCGCTAAGCCAACACCAAAACCGATATAAATCAGCGTTACTTTAAGTCCAAATAATCCCCACAATAGGATTACAGCGACTTCATTCACCATTGGTGCTGCCATCAGATAGGAAAAAGTTACGCCTAAAGGAACACCTGCTTCTAAAAATCCAATAAATAAAGGAACTGCCGAACAAGAACAGAATGGAGTGACAATTCCCACGAGCGCTGCCAAAACATTCCCAGCAAAAGTGCGCTTTCCTTCTAACAAAGAACGTACTCGCTCTGGTTCTAAAAAACTCTGAAATGTTCCAACAATAAAGCTAATCACAATCAGCAAAGTTAAAACTTTTGGCACATCGTAAAGGAAGAAATGTAGGCTTGAGCCTAAATGTGAGGCGATTTCTAGCCCCAAAAGCTTTGTGACAATCTGAGTTGCTAACCAATCAAAGGGATAAAACGGATCGAACATGGTTTTATCCCTTTAACGTTGCAATAGCGGTTGAATTTGCTCTGCACTAATTACTTGCCCTTTGCTGACAACCTTGCCATTGATGGTCATTGCGGGGGTAGACATTACGCCACGCATGGCAATTTCCACAGGATCGGTAATATGCAGAACCTCGGCAGCGAGATTCAGATTCGCCACTGCTTGTTTAGCATTTTTCTCTAACTGTTGGCACTTTTTACAGCCCGTACCCAAAATTTCGATTTTGACGGTATCCATAGTAATTCTCCTTTTTGTTGTTTTATTTCTATTTTAGATTAATCAAGCTAAGCTACAGATTGTTTAAACCTTTTGCTCAAAGTACGCATTGCCAAAAACGCCGAAAGGACAGTTAGGCTTCCTATTTTGTGAAAACCATGCCGAGTAGTGAACCTGCTCCTCTCGAGTGATATTTCATCGCTGAATTTAGGCTTGCCAAATAACATTTAGTTGTATGTAAAAATAATCAAACGAAACCCGATCGCTCTAGTTTTTTAAACAGTGAGTCAAGCATGGTCAGTCGCTCTAACAGCATTAATCACTTTAAACATCTTTGGAATTGGCGCACTGCTTTGCAAATTGTGTTTGCGATTTTGGCGATCGCGATCGCTACGGCTGCTTGGCTAAACCTGAGGCGAAATCTACGAAATTTGGGCTTTGAGTTGAGTTTTGATTTTCTCAATTCTCAAGCTTCTTTTAATCTGCGCGAAACCCCGATCGCCTATCAACCCTCTGACAGCTATAGTCGCGCTCTAGTAATTGGTCTGCTCAATTCGCTCAAGGTCTCCGTGGTGGCGGTAGTAGCAGCTACCGTTTTTGGGATTACGGCTGGCGTATCTAGGTTGTCTAAAAATTGGCTTCTGCGTCAAATCGCGCTTGTTTACGTCGAACTGTTTCGGAATGTGCCACTACTCCTGCAACTCTTTTTTTGGTATTCAGCAGTTTTTCTATCTCTCCCCAAGACTGGCGAACCGATTAATTTAGGGGCGATATCATTATCGATCGAAGGTGTAAAGCTACCTTGGTTCCAAACGACCTTCTCCTCAGAGTTTTCTGCTTTGGTGTTTGGGTTAACCACCTTTTCCAGTGCGTTTATTGCTGAAATTGTGCGGGGCGGCATCCAAGCTATTCCCAAAGGTCAAACAGAAGCTGCCAAAGCCCTAGGCTTAAAATCTGGACTGGTGATGCGTTTGATCGTGTTGCCGCAAGCTTTGCGCGTGATTATTCCGCCGCTGACCAGCCAGTATTTGAATATTGCCAAAAACTCTAGCCTCGCGATCGCGATTGGTTTTGAGGATGTCTATGCGATCGCCTCCACGACGCTCAACCAAACAGGCAGACCCGTAAACGTTGTTCTATTGTTGATGGGCATCTACTTGGGTATAAGCCTCTTCATCTCAAGTGGCATGAACCTCTTAAATCGACGAGTACAGTTTGTCGAACGATAAAAATCAGATAAAACCCGCTAAGGCAGTGCGATCGCGCCTAAAATCTTAGAGATAGTTTATATTCCAGTTTTTGCTTTTAAGTTTTTTCTCAACTTTACGTACTTCCTTATGTCCCTTGAACCCGTCGCACTGACCACTCCCCTGTTTTATGCAAACGCTCTCCCTCACATCGGTAGTGCTTATCCCACGATTGCGGCGGATGCTTTGGCACGTTTTTATCGACTCAAGGGGCATCCAACCCGATTCATTACAGGTACGGACGAGCACGGGCAAAAAATTCAACGCTCTGCCGAAAAACTCAATCGCACCCCTCAAGAGCATTGCGATCTCGTCGTCAGTGAATTTGAAGCCCTTTGGCAGCAATTAAATATTCGCTACGATCGCTTTTCTCGAACCACAGCACCGCGACATCAAGCGATCGTCAATGAATTTTTTCAGCGGGTCTATGCGGCAGGCGATATTTACCTGAGCCAACAACAGGGCTGGTACTGTGTTGCCTGTGAAGAATTTAAAGAAGAAAGAGAACTGCTCGACGAGCATCGCTGTCCGATTCATACCAACGTTGTCTGTGAGTGGCGCGATGAAGCCAACTATTTCTTTCGGCTGTCCAAATATCAAGACAGATTAGAACAGCTCTACCGCGATCGCCCCGATTTCATTCAACCTGAGGCTCGTCGCAATGAGGTTCTAGGTTTTGTCAAACAGGGTTTAACCGATTTTTCCATTTCTCGCGTCAACCTAGATTGGGGCTTCCCAATGCCCACCGATCCCAGCCATACCATCTATGTTTGGTTCGATGCCCTGCTGGGCTACATCACTGCTTTACTCGACCCTGAAGATGAACCTACCCTAGAGAACGCCCTCAAAACTTGGTTCCCCTTCAAGGTGCATATTATTGGCAAAGACATTCTGCGCTTTCATGCGATTTATTGGCCAGCTATGTTGATGTCTGCAGAGTTAGCTATCCCCGAACGTGTTTTTGGTCACGGCTTACTGACTAAAGATGGGCTCAAGATGGGCAAAACCCTGGGCAATACGATCGATCCTTACGATCTGGTCAAACGCTTTGGGGCGGATGCCGTTCGTTATTATTTCCTTAAGGAAATCGAATTTGGTCGCGACGGAGATTTCAATGAAGAACGGTTTATCGCGATCGTCAATGCCGATTTAGCCAATAGCCTAGGTAATTTGCTCAACCGCAGCCTTGGCATGGTCGGCAAATATTGTCATGGGGTTGTACCCGTTTCTACAGCGAGTGAATTGCGTGAATTGGTAGTATCGGTGATTGAGACTGCTAGTTCGTTGGGAGATCGCGTCGCCGACAACTACAGCAATCTTGATTTTCAATCTGCCTGCAACAATATTTTAGATTTGATCTGGAAATGCAACAAATTAATTGATGATGCGGCTCCTTGGAAACTCTTTAAGGCAGGACAGCAGGCAGAAGTCAATGAGGTCTTATATACGATCTTAGAGTCCGTCCGCATTGCTGCCTACCTTTTATCGCCAGTCACCCCGAAACTAAGTTCGGAGATTTATCGTCAACTTGGATTAGATTTTCAAGAAGCTTTACCACCTGATTGGATTCATTGCAAGTGGGGAATACTAACCGAAGGGGCATCTTTACACTCACCAACGCCAATTTTTCAGCGGATTGAGACTCAAGCAGCCACCAATTCTCAAAAAGTTTAAGGGGCAATCTAGTATTTTATACGCACCTAGGCATATTTACTTACATGATATACTCTACTTAGTTACTTAGTTTGAACCTGCGATCGATTGATTAACCCATCAATTAATTAAAAATATTAGTGAATATTTGGTTTTAACAAAGTATTAAATATAGTCTCAGTCTAGGAATTGATACTTTATTTTCTGGATTTGTCGTCTGTTTCCCATATATAGATCGCCAATACTCCATACGTACCCCAATCACAAACAACTTTTGAGCGATTACAAACGCGCGATCGAAAGTATCAACGATCGATCTACATATTTAGAAGTCATTAGCTTTAATATCAAACTTTTATTAACAAAACTTTTATAGGCAAACCAATGTTAAATTTTGAAAATGACTCTGCATTTACACCAGAGCAAGTGATGGAAAATCGGGGGAGGATCGCCATATTCATTGACGGCTCCAACCTGTTTTATGCGGCATTACAACTGGGGATCGAGATTGACTACACCAAACTCTTATGGCGCTTGACTGAAGGCTCAAGACTTCTAAGGGCATTTTTCTATACAGGGGTCGATCGCACCAATGAAAAACAACAGGGCTTCTTACTCTGGATGCGTCGGAATGGCTACCGTGTGATCTCAAAAGAATTAGTCCAACTACCCGACGGTTCTAAAAAAGCTAACCTTGATGTAGAAATAGCCGTAGACATGATGGCTTTGGTCGGCTCGTATGATACGGCGATTCTCGTTAGTGGGGATGGCGATCTTGCCTATGCTGTAGACGCAACTAGCTATCGAGGCGTGCGGGTAGAAGTTGTTAGCCTGCGTTCTATGACGAGCGACCATCTGATCAACGTAGCCGATCGCTACATTGACTTAGAGGCAATCAAAGAAGACATTATGAAAGTGTCAAGACCTCACAATAGCGGTTATACCTATCGCCCAATTTCAGGGGTAGCAACGCTTGAGAATGATATTTAAGCAAAACTTAAGATCCTTACAAAAACCTTCGCGTGATTCCTATCTCGAACTACCCATTTAGGTAGATTTTAGGATATGTGGCATTCAAGTAATTTTTGTAAGGATTTTTATATTTGTTAGGCATTGGGGTTGACTGGAGCTTACGCGATCGATTCTCTAGGTTTTATCGCCCAAATCAACAACTTAGGCTCCTGATATAATTAGTCCAGTCTAAAAATAGTCTGAGTACTGTTATATTTGGCTTAAGGTTCTTTGTTGTCTTGTGGCGTTTAAAGCCTAATCTGCACGAGCTTTAATCAGCGCTTAAAAATTTAGTCTGTTGCGATTAAATTCAGAAATTAGCATCATTAAATGCATAAGGTTGACACAAACGACCGTAGTTAATATATTATAGAGTTCGCCGTAAACTGCGTTTCCACGGAAACGTCAACATGCGTCGGCAAAAAATAGATTCAACATAATTTTAGGGAGATGACATAGTGGCTCGCATTGCTGGGGTAGACCTTCCTCGTGAAAAGCGCGTCGAAATCGGGTTGACGTATATATTTGGCATAGGGCTCTCTAGTGCTCAGAAGATTCTGGCAACTACAAAAGTTAACCCTGACACTAGAGTTAAAGATCTTGATGACGCTGAGGTAACTGCCTTACGTTTCGAGGTTGAAACCAACTATCAAGTTGAGGGAGATCTGCGCCGCCTAGAGGGCTTGAATATTAAGCGTTTAGTCGATATTGGTACCTTTAGAGGTAGAAGACATCGATTAGGGTTGCCTGTACGCGGTCAACGTACAAGAACCAATGCTCGGACTCGACGTGGTGGTCGTCGTACGGTTGCAGGTAAGAAGAAAGCTCCTGCTAAGAAATAGAGTTTGGATTTACATTGTCATTGACAATCTCTGCCTATTTCAAATCTCAACTCAAATCTCAACTAGGTCAGCAACTTGTGACATACATAGTTTCTGGCTTAATAACTGATGACCTACCCTTAACTGCTCGATCGAACGTTGGGTAATCATCTGTTAAAACATCCCCATAAAACCTACTGAAATAACTACTGAGGCTCAGAACTAAACTATGGCTCGCCAACCAACGCGTCGGACTGGAGTGCGCAAGCAAAAGCGCAACGTACCCAATGGGATTGCCTACGTGCAGTCCACTTTCAATAACACCATTATTACAATTGCTGATACGGGCGGAGATGTGATTTCTTGGTCTTCTGCTGGTGCCAGTGGTTTTAAAGGTGCCAAGAAAGGCACTCCTTTTGCCGCGCAAACTGCCGCCGAATCCGCAGCTAGACGAGCGATGGAACAAGGGATGCGCCAAGTAGAAGTGATGGTGACAGGTCCAGGTTCTGGGCGGGAAACAGCTGTTAGAGCATTGCAAGCCGCTGGATTAGAGATTACTTTGATCCGCGACATTACACCCATTCCTCACAACGGCTGCCGTCCACCCAAGCGTCGTCGCGTTTAATCCTTGGACTGTCAGTGGTATTTAGATAGGTAGAGTATCTAACCAGACAAAGAAACAAGAAAGGCATTGGTGCTTTTTTCTTGATTTCTGGCTTCTATTTTTACTTGTTCAGACTATATCGGTGAAAAAATGGCACAATTTCAGGTTGAGTGTATTGAATCTTATACGGATAAGACCAACAGCCAGTACAGCCGATTTGTACTGGAACCCTTGGAAAGAGGGCAAGGAATTACAGTCGGTAATGCCCTGAGGCGAGTACTACTCTCTAATCTGGAAGGTGCGGCTGTTACTGTCGTTCGTATTGCTGGAGTAAACCACGAGTTTGCTACCATTCCAGGCGTGCGTGAAGATGTACTGGATCTCCTTTTAAATTTAAAAGAATTAGTACTTAAGTCTTACAGTTCTGCACCTCAAATTGTGCGCTTGATGGCAAGAGGTCCTGCAACCGTTACAGCAGGAGATTTTCACCCTTTGCCTTCTGATATAGAAGTAGTCAATCCCGATCAGTACGTTGCTACCCTTTGCGAAGGGGCAACCCTTGAGATGGAGCTAACCATTGAGAAAGGCAAAGGCTATCGCTCTGTTGACCGTTCTAAAGAGGATCACAATTCCCCAATTGATTCGCTCAAGATTGATGCGGTATTTATGCCTGTGAATAAGGTGAAATACGATGTCAGAGATGCTCGAATTGGTGAGGGTGTTGACAAAGAGAGCCTCAGTATTGAGATCTGGACAAATGGCAGTATTACGCCTCAAGAAGCACTAAGCCAAGCTGCAAGCGTTTTGGTAGGTTTGTTCTCGCCTTTACAAGAAATCACCTTGGTTCCCTCTCGTCCTGAGCCATCAGACGATCAAGATGAAACCAAACAAATTCATATTGAAGAGTTGCAGCTTTCGGTCAGAGCTTATAACTGTCTCAAACGCGCTCAGATCAATACCGTGGCCGATCTTTTAGAGTACACCCAGGACGATTTGCTAGAGATCAAAAACTTTGGTCAAAAGTCAGCTGAAGAGGTGATTGAGGCTCTAAAGCGCCATCTCGGTTTAACCCTGCCCGAATCTAAGACCCCCAAGCCCGTATAAAGCAAGTCCGTATAAAAATCTTTGGTACTCACCAAAAATCTTTGAAACTTTAGTCTAGACCCTAAGAAAATCATGCGTCACCGTTGTAAAACTCCCCAACTCAACAAACCAGCCGATCAGCGTAAAGCCCTGCTTCGCACGCTTACCACCGATCTGATCCTCAGAGGTGAAATCAAAACAACCAGAGCTAGAGCCGATGCGATTCGTGCTACAACCGATCGCATCATTACCCTTGCCAAAAACGGCTCACTTCACGCGCGTCGTCAAGTGCTGGCCTATCTCTATAACAAGTCCGTCAAGCAAGGGGAACCTGTTAAGCCCCAAATGCGTACTGCCAAAACCAAGCTACTTCCAGACGATGAGCAGGTGAAGCGCCTCGTCGATTTGTTGTTTGAGCAAGCTCCTACCCGTTATGGCGATCGCGAAGGGGGTTATACCCGCATTCTGCGCACAGTGCCTCGCCGTGGTGACAATGCTGAAATGGCAATCATCCAGCTCGTTTAAATTACAAACCATCCTCTAGAAACACCCGAAGCGATCGCGCTCAAGGCAGAAGGTTCTGTCTTTTGTCTGTTGACTACTATGATTCACGTTGACCCTCTACCCATGCCCTCTCTCCCTACTCGGAGAGTTGCCCTTGTCATTCAATACTTGGGCACGCATTTTTATGGTTGGCAAAGACAGGCAAATCATCAGAGCGTACAGCAAACGATTGAGGATACCTTGACACAAATCTGCAGACACACTGTGGTGCTACATGGGGCGGGACGGACGGATACAGGCGTACATGCCTTGGCTCAAGTCGCGCACTTTGACACCCATAGTCCTGTGCCACCAGACCGTTGGTCAAAAATACTCAATAGTTACTTGCCACGAGACATTCTGATTCGGCAATCTGTGGGGGTTCCTAGCAACTGGCACGCCCGATTTTCTGCTGTCTGGCGGCGTTACCGCTACACCATCTTTACGGCGGCAATTCCCAATCTGTTTGTGCGAGATTACAGTTGGCACTACTATCTCCACACCCTCGATCAGGAACTCATGCACTCAGCGCTTGAGCCGATGCTAGGAGAACAAAATCTTTCGGCATTACAGCGTGCGGGTTCAAAACGTCCCCATGCTTGGTTGACGGTTCAAGAAGCCAAGTGCTGGCGCGAACGGGATTTTGTGTTTATGGAGATGCAAGCCAGTGGCTTTCTCTATGGCATGATCCGCCTGTTAGTGGGGCTACTTGTGGAGGTGGGGCGATCGCGTCTGAGCGTGGCAGAGTTTACAAATATTTGGCAACAGCAGCGACGTAATGATGTGAAGTATGCTGCCCCGCCTCAAGGACTTTGCTTGTTAGGAGTGGGTTATGATAATAGTCCATTCTTCAAGCAAGAGGTTGCTAACCGAGAGGTGCTAACGATGATTACTTAGAAGAGATGAAGTAAAGCACTTCTCGCCCAACTCTAAAAAGTCTTTCGTTCTTGATTCCTGATTTTTACTTAATGACTGAAATCCCATGACAGATAACTCTTTTAACGAAAACAGAACCTTTTTACCTAAGAAACCAGACCAAAAATGGTATCTCGTTGATGCCTCTGGTCAACGCTTAGGTCGTCTTGCTAGCGCGATCGCCATGATCTTACGCGGCAAAAACAAGCCTACTTACACACCTCACCTTGACATGGGTGATTTTGTGGTTGTAATCAATGCAGACAAAATCGCTCTGACTGGCAAAAAAACTTCTCAAAAGCTCTACAGACGTCACTCTGGTCGCCCTGGCGGGATGAAAGAAGAAACCTTTGATAAGCTAATCAAACGCGTACCAGAACGTCCTCTAGAGGTTGCTGTTAAAGGTATGTTGCCTAAAAACACTCTTGGTCGTCAACTATTTACCAAGCTCAAGGTTTACAGTGGCGACAGTCATCCCCATGCCGCTCAACAACCTGAAACCCTCGCGATCAATACTATTCCTGGAGAGAAATAACCTATGCAAGCTACCGATCAATCTAATCGCGCGGTTTACTGGGGCACAGGTCGTCGTAAGACCGCTGTTGCCAGAGTTCGTTTGGTGCCAGGTAGTGGCAGCATTACGATCAATGACAAACCAGGCGATCTCTATTTGCAATTTAACCCCAGCTATATTGCTGGTGTAAAAGCTCCCCTAGAAACTTTGGGTCTAGAAAATGAGTATGACATTCTGGTCAATATTCATGGTGGTGGGGTTACTGGACAGGCAGATGCGATTCGGTTAGGTGTTGCTCGTGCCCTATGTGAGTTAGCCCCTGAGAATCGCAAGCCTCTCAAAACAGAAGGCTACCTTACCCGCGATCCCCGCGCTAAAGAACGGAAAAAATACGGTTTGCGCAAAGCCCGCAAAGCGCCTCAATACTCAAAGCGTTAATCTTGTTTGCTTTAGCAAATTACACAAAAGCTTCAGAAGCCTGCCTATGCAGGCTTTTTGATTAAAAGACCTATCTGTAGACTAGGTAATAGGGGGCAATTTAGAGCTTAAGAAAGATATCGGCAAAATCTGAGTTAAGCCATAATAATTCTCAATAGTCTTTTACCTTTATTTAACGTGAATTTGGGATAAAGATTTTGAGACAAAATATTGGTTATATAAGGGAGCAGGGCAAGCACACACCATCCATCGCCCCTACCCAATTTTCGTAGGGGCAGTGGATGGTGCGTGCTGCCCTGATTATCTAGATAAATTAGGAAGGATTTATCTAGGCGGATTTGGAATTATGAAGAGATCAGAAAAATCGACTACTAGATCAGAAATTTTAGATGTTCTTATCCCGAATTCACGTTTATTTAGCAATCCTTAATCAATTGTCAATTCTGTGGAATCGCCGTATTTGCTTCCATGTCAGGCAAAATATCGATCCTATAAAGATTCTTATCAGTCAACTCCCAGAAAATATCTTGTCAACGAAAAATTTTTCTCAGCTATAGAATTACTATGAAACTTGCGAAAAAGAATCTGTCACAAAGGCTCGATCGCATCTATGACGCGATCGTTGTTGGTGGTGGGGCAGGAGGCTTATCAGCAGCGCTTTATCTGGCGCGTTACCGTCTTTCTTGCCTCGTGATCGAGAAAGGTAAAGGTCGTTCTTTTTGGATGCAGAATCTGACGAATTATTTGGGACTGTCCCATGACACCTCTGGGCGAGACTTACTAAAAGACGGGCAAGATCGCTTTCTAGAACTTGACGGTGACTATTTACGGGGCTTTGTCGAAGAAGTTACTGACGAGGGTGAAACCTTTGCCGTCAAAGTTAAAATTGGCAAAGAAAATAGTGAATATGCTACGTTTCGTACCAAGTATGTTGTAGCGGCGAGTGGCATTATTGATAAATTGCCCCAGTTAGAAGACATGCAAAATGTCTATGACTATGCAGGCTATAACCTTCACGTCTGTATGATTTGCGATGGCTATGAAATTGGCGATAAACGGTGCGGTCTATTTGTTGGCTCTGAAGCTGCGATCAATACAGCCTTTGTGCTCAACTGGTTCACCCCCTATATCAGCGTGATTACCCACGGCACTTGCGAAGTCGGAGCCGAAATGCGTGCGAAGCTTGCCGAACATGGCTATCCACTCTACGAACAGCCGATCGCCAAATTTTTGGGACATGACCACAACATGACAGGTGTGCGTTTTGTCGATGGCTCAGAGCTTGAATTAGAGACGGGTCTGGTGGCAATGGGATCGCATTATCATAATGGCTATCTCAAAGAGATCGATCTCAAGCGCAGTGGCGAGAATTTAGTCACTGACGAGATGTGTCGTACTTCTCATCCAAGAATTTTTGCCCTTGGCGATCTTAAACAAGGTCTCAATCAAATATCGATCGCCGTGGCAGATGGCACATTAGCTGCAACGGGCATCTGGCGAGACATTCGCCGCAGTTCGCCGCCCCGTCGCTGGGAAGAGCATGTCAAGGACAGCGCACCCTAATGCTCCAAATCACCAAAAACACCGCCCTCGCGATCGAGGAAATTAGTATTAGCGCCATCCGATCGCAGGGGGCAGGCGGTCAAAATGTGAATAAGGTCGCTACGGCAATTCATTTGCGCTTCGATATCAACGCATCCTCCCTATCGCCGATCTACAAGGAACGACTGTTGAATTTAAGCGATCGCCGCATCACAAAAGATGGCGTGATTATCATTAAGGCCCAACAGCACCGTACCCAAGAACAAAATAAAGAAGATGCCTTAAAACGCCTCCAGCTCTTGATTCAAAGTGTGACGATCTTGCCAACAAAGCGTAAACCTACCAAGCCCTCACGCGGCGCTCAAAGCAGACGGCTCGATCGTAAAACCAAGCGTGGCGAAATTAAAGCCTTAAGAGCCAGCATTACTGATTTGGATTGAGTGTTTCGAAAAAGTTGCTGGGGCACGGACTGCTCAATCGCGCTCTAAGAATCTTGCGAGGGCATAACCGTAAATACTGGAGGCTTTCATACAGGCGTGGAGATTTTTGACTTCGGATTTAAAAAATTACAGCTTTATCTACGAATTGACATGGGGCAGATGAATTCATAGAAATTCGTCAAGTCTTCATAAAGGGGCTTGATTGTGGTGCTATGATCGCCCACGAGACAAACGGATTGAGATGAAAAAATTCATGAATTGGTCAATTGCGATCGCTCTAAGTGCCACACTAGCAGGATCTAGTGCCCCCTTACCCACAAATCTAAACTCTGAGCTAAATCCCAACGCCTCTGCCAGTGCCACAGGTTTAACCAATTTTGGCAATGTCAAACCCTTTGACCCGTTAACCTTTTTACCCTACAACCAACGCATTGCGCAATTAGAACTCAAAGCCAAGGCAAATGAGGCAAGCTTAGAGCGGAGCCGATCGCGCTTGACCCTAGCCAATCTTTACCTAGACAATAAAAATCCTCGTGCCGCGATCGCAGCCCTCGAAGGCTTAGAAAAAGAATATCCTCTATTAGCCGAATATGTCCTGCTCAAACGGGCGCAAGCATTTACCCAAGCCAGAGATGGTAATGCTGCCAAAGCCGTTTGGAATCAGATTCTTACCAACTATGCCAATAGTCCCGTAGCCGCAGAAGCCCTGTTTGTGACGGGGCAAACACAACAGCTATTACAAAAATTTCCTTCTCACCCGCGATCGCTCAGTGTAGCGCTGTCAGGCTTAAGTCAAAATCCTCAGCGTACCGATCTAATGGTTCACTTGGCATTCTATTTCAATGACTATAAGCAGATCGTACCTTTGCTCAATCGCCTCGTCGATAGTGGGGCAAGGCTAACTCCAGATCAGTGGTGGGCGGTGGCAGATGCCTATTACGACAATTTTGAATTTCAAAAATCAGCCAACGCCTATCTGAGAGCCACACCCAACTCTTTTACGGCTTATCGTATTGGACGTAGTTTGCATCGCGGCAAACAAATTGATGCAGCTCTAGGAGCTTACAATCGCGTCGCCCAGCAATATGCTCAAAGTCCTGAAGCACCAAGAGCTTTAATTCGGATTATGCAAATTGCTGACCCCAGTCAAGCGGTGACTGTTGCAGATCGGATTGTGGCAAGCTATCCCGATACGGCAGCAGAAGCGCTGATCGAAAAAGCCGATTTGCTGCAAGATAAACTGGGCAGTCCGCAGGCGGCGAGTGTGGCGAGAAATCTCTTGTTAAGTCGCTTTCCCAACACCAACGAAGCAGGAGAGATCTACTGGCGCATTGCCAAAGGTCATGCCAATGCGGGGAATCTCAAGCAGGCGATCGCTTCCGTTCAGATTTTAACGAATAATGCTCCCGACAGTGCGATCGCGGCAGAAGCAAGTTTTTGGGGTGGAAAATGGGCAACTCGCATCAGCGATCGCAACGCTTCGCGACAGTTGTTTGAATTTGCCATTCGCAAGCACCCAGATTCTTATTTCGCTTGGCGATCGGCAAGTTATTTAGGCTGGCAAGTGGGAGACTTTACCACGGCTCGAAATATCAATCTTCCACTCAGCCTCCCTAGCATTCGCACGGGCTTACCCGCAGGCTCAGCGCAGTTCCAAGAACTATATATCTTGGGGATGAATCAGGATGCCAGCGATCGCTGGCAGTTTGAGACGAGAGGCAAACGCAGCTTGACCCCAAGGGAAATCTTTACGGATGGTGTAATTCGGGTTGGGGTGAATGACAACCTTCAGGGTATTCGTAAGTTAGAGAGCCTTGATACGATCGATGTCAGTGCTGCCGAACGCGCCGAAATTAAAATTTTGCAGCAACAGCCGATCTATTGGCAGAGCCTCTATCCTTTCCCCTATTGGAATCAAGTCGCAAATTGGTCGCAGGAACGAAGACTTCCTCCTGCGTTAGTATTGGGTCTAATGCGGCAAGAATCGCGGTTTGAAGCACAGATTCTTTCGCGATCGGGGGCAGTAGGCTTGATGCAGATTATGCCTGATACGGGTGAATGGATTGCTAGTAAGAAGGGTGTAAAGGGCTATTCGCTCAGCAACCCTGAAGACAATATCAATTTTGGTACTTGGTATTTGGACTATACCCACCAGCGCAACGGCAATAATTCCATGCTGGCGGTAGCTAGTTATAATGCGGGACCTGGGGCGATCGGGCGATGGGTAGAAAGTCGGGGACTAGGCGATCCTGATGAGTTCGTCAATAACATTCCCTATGAGGAAACCAGAGGGTATGTGGAACGGGTATTTAGCAACTATTGGAATTACTTGCGCATCTATGCACCTCAAGTACAGCAACAGATCGGTCAGTTGCAGTCTTCTAGGCTAAATGTCTCTGGGAAAAATTAACTACCCTGAGTTCGGCATAAAAAGACCAAGCCCATCTATTTGTGGAGTGCTTCCCTACCCTATGGGAAGTTGCTTTGTAGCGAGAGAAAGGCTATCGCGCATACAAGATGATTTATACCAATTTCAGCTTTTTATTCTTGCTCTAATGAACATATCTGTCTGA
Organism: Tumidithrix helvetica PCC 7403; assembly: GCF_965232925.1. NCBI lineage: Bacteria > Bacillati > Cyanobacteriota > Cyanophyceae > Pseudanabaenales > Pseudanabaenaceae > Tumidithrix > Tumidithrix helvetica. The sequence goes on along the minus strand of NZ_CBDDRA010000001.1, from coordinate 69,240 downwards.
GCGTACATTTTCCACTTCAAGTAGTATCCTATTCTGGATTTATATTGGGGCAAAATAGCTTTGACAAGTTCTCTAGCCATACTGTTTAAATCAAATTGCATAAAAGAGTACTTATTGATTCTAAGAATCTCAAAGTCCAGTCGCGCCAAAATTCCTATCAAGATATCTTCAGATGCGAAACTCAAATGATCGGGTAGGCAGAAGGGACGAGGTTGATCGTTTGCTGAGAAACCTGCCGCATCTCCTGTCTCTAAAATGAGTTCTCCTCCTGGGTTTAATAATTTTTTCACCGACCTTAGAAACGTAGGTGGATCGGGAAGGTGGGAATATACGTTTAACATGGAGATGACATCGTATCTTTCTTCGTGCGACTCTATGTCGAAATAGCTGACATTTAAACCTCGGCTTATTGCCGATTCTTGTTTGTGGACGTTCGGCTCCGTTCCTTTTACGGTAACTTTCCCAGAACTATATTTTTGAACGGCTGTCATAAATTCTCCATGTCCGCAACCAATATCCAGCCATGTTTTTTTACTGCCTAAATCTCCTTTGAATAGATTCTCCAGCACCTTAAGATATTGGGGGATTTTGCTCGGTCTGAACCTACCCGTCACATCAAATTCCTTGACGCCAACATGCTTCCCTTGTTTGTGCGCTTGAGAGATTTCACGATCGTCTGGACGATTCTCAACAAACAAGAGCCCGCATTGGTCGCACTTCACTAATGAGAAGCCGTTCTCTTCAGCATAGAAGGTATGTTGCCTCGATCCACAGTTGTAGCACTCAGAGATTTTCATTAGCTCCCCTATGTAGTTAGGTATAGTGACTTGTTAATTTGCACAAGGTAGTAATTCTGACCGAATAAACCAATTCTATTGCTAGAGTAGTTACAATAGGGTTCGCACTCAAAGTAGTGTCACAATCTCTGAACTTAAAGTTATGGTGGAAAAAGTAGTTGTTGGCTTGTCAGGCGGTGTAGATAGCTCTGTTGCAGCAGCATTATTGCATCAGCAGGGGTATGACGTGACTGGCTTAACCCTATGGTTAATGCGAGGTAAGGGGCAATGCTGTTCGGATGGTATGGTCGATGCCGCTAAAATTTGCGAACAGTTAAACATTCCCCATGAGATTGTCGATAGCCGCGATGTGTTTGAGCAAAACATTATTAACTATCTAGTGACAGGCTATGCGGCAGGCAATACCCCTCTGCCCTGCTCGCGCTGTAACAAAGCCGTAAAATTTACCCCCATGTTGCAATATGCAAGGGAACAGCTAGGCATTAAGACGATCGCTACGGGACACTATGCCCGCATAAATTTCGATCCTGATTCTGGACGTTATCAGTTGTATCGTGCTGTCGATCGCACCAAGGATCAGTCTTACTTTTTATATGAAGTGCCGCAAACCGATCTCGGTCATTGCGTGTTTCCATTAGGCGAACTCACCAAAGCCGAAACTCGTCAGATTGCTACACAGTTTGGACTGACGACTGCCGAAAAACCAGAAAGCCAAGATTTATGCTTGATTGAAGCCCATGGTTCAATGCGAGAATTTCTCGATCGATACATTTATCAGCGCAAAGGTAATATTGTCGATACGCAAGGCAATATTTTGGGCGAACATGACGGTTCGCATCATTACACGATCGGTCAGCGTAAAGGTTTGGGCGTAGCAGCAGCAAATCCTCTGTATGTCGTGGCAATTGATGCAGGTAGAAATGAGGTAATTGTGGGCGATCGCTCGGAAACTCAAGCACAGGAATGTACGATTAATCAGATCAACTGGGTATCTCTCGCTCCTGCAACGAGTCCAATTCGGGCAGAGGTGCAAATTCGCTATCGTACCCCCCCTGCGCCAGCCACAATTGTTCCCTGTGAAACCAATCGCGCTCGCATTGTGTTTGACGAACCGCAGTTTAGTATTACGCCCGGACAAGCGGCGGTGTTCTATTCAGGTGACTTGTTGTTGGGCGGTGGTTTAATCGAGCCACTATAAGGAAGAAAAACTGAATACAGTTCCCGTTGTTTATTTGACTATTCTTTGGCTTTGTACTGGGCTTTCACCTACTAGCGGTACGCGATCGCTCTTAATGCTCACTCACTGTCAGCAAAACTGGTGAAAACTACCAGCAGATATATAGGGTTTCAGGTTTTCCGATCCCGAACTCGCGTTAAAATAGTAGCCTAGAATAACAAATCTTAACTCGACAAGCATAGGAGCATATCGATCGTGACTGAACCTACACAAACTCCCCAAGCAACCGATCCAAAGTTTGGGTTTAATACCTATGCTGAGCGTCTAAATGGGCGAGCTGCGATGATCGGCTTTTTGTTAGCGGTTGTGATTGAATTTGTCACAGGACAAGGCGTGCTGGCATGGCTAGGCTTGATTAATGTTGCTTAATCAGGGCTTTACGCATTAACGCTGATGCAATGTTAATGCGTAAGTGATTATTTCGCATGGACAAAGACTTAACGAAACTAGATTGAACAATTTAGCTTGGGCATGATCAAGAACCTTTTTTTCTGGATTGCAGCTTCGACCTGGTTACTCCTCGATCAAGCCACAAAATATTTTGCCGTACAACATCTTAAAGGAGTTAGCACACACCCTCTCTGGGAAGGGGTGTTTCACTTAACCTATGCAGTCAATACTGGCGCGGCATTCAGCCTCTTTAGCGGTCACACTGATGGGCTAAAATGGGTTTCTTTTCTGGTTAGTGTCGTTCTGATTGGGCTAGGACTTTGGCATAATGGGCTCGATCGCTGGGAGCAGGTCGGCTATGGCTGCATTTTGGCAGGGGCAATGGGGAATGGGATCGATCGCTTTGTCAGTGGCTATGTAGTTGACTTTTTAGATTTTCGCTTGATTCGCTTTCCCGTATTTAATATTGCGGATATCAGTATTAATGTCGGTTTGGTTTGTCTGATGATTGCTGTGTTGCGCAGTGCTAGCCCCAAGCGATCGAGCTGATAGCAAGGACGATCGAACGATTCCTTGGAACCAGAGAATCCATTGCGAAGGTTTTGCTCTCATCGGAGATAGTGCTATTGCCCCGTTGCCAGCCCTGCTTTGCGTAGGCGATCGGACTCAGGCTCCATCCAAGCATAAACAAAGTGACTGACACAGTTGATTTTTGCTTCCTTTTGTCGGATCGCTTGCATTTGGACTTCAAAGCTAGGATGTTCTCTAAAGCTTTGTCCCCAAGCACCCGCTAAGATCGGACAGACTAAGGTTTGTGGGGACGATTGACGTAGGACTTGCGATACTTGATCGGCTACGCAGGTTCCATCGGCACAGATAGCATAGGTCATAGGATGTCGTTCCATATAAATGGGGAAACGATCCCAAGCTTGCATGCGCATATCAAGTCCTCCTGCCTCCGCGCGATTTCCATTGGGGAAAAACACAGTTCCCACGGGAACGCGATTTTGGCTGAGGGGCAAAGCGACAGAAGCCACAAAATCGATGACACCGTTGTAGGCATGGTTGGTGGCTAGCTGCCACAGCATTCTTTGGGCAAGTTCTGCGGCTCTCACGGGGTCTGAAGTTTTATCTCGCAAGGACTGGGCTGAATTTTTGTCGCCGTTTTCAATATTGATGATATCGTTCGCAGTGACAGTGCCAGTCTCTAAAAATAGCGCCATCAATTTCCGAATCGCAGGGTTTGGAATGCGGCTGAGCAAGGCTTTCCGCGAAGCCTCGCCATAAATCCATAGTTGCTTGACATTGTTGACCAGAGAAGTACCAGCAAAGTTGGCGGGATAGCGAACGTAGTCGAAAACCATGCCATCGGGTTGCCTTTTATTTAAGGCTTCAATCGCAGTCGTTAGATCGGTTCTGGCTTGGGCATTGTAAGGATCGACAAACAGATGATCGCGCTCGTAGGCATCTTCATAAAAAGCACGACCCTTGGCAAATTGCATGGGATCGAATTGGGTTCTGGCAATGCTATTCTCACCTTTTCCATTTAAAGCAAACACAGCGGTGCGATCTCGGTTTTCCCCATAGCCATAGCCAAAATTCATGGCAAATGACCAACCATAGACTTTTAAGCCCCGTTCCTTGCCGAGGCGAACGGTTTCTGCCCATAGGTCGTAGTCTGGCTTTACTTCCCCCCCTTTTACCGCTTCCTCTAGCACCGATCGCCAAGGCGTAGGATTGTCAGCCACAGGTAACAGCACCCGCCCATCGTATAGGACTTCGACAAAAATCTGGTTATAGCCGCGATTGACAACGCGATCGAGCACGTCCTCTAGCACACCAGGTTTGGCATCATTGGGATATAGCCTAATCCAGACGGCTTCGGTTTTCGGCCAAGTGCGATCGCGGCACTGCTCTAATTGGATCTTATGCTTCGCTAAAATTGCCCCATATTCCTGCTTAGACTTGGGTTTTGGATTGGTGGTGAATGCAGCTTTACGTAACTCGTTTTTTTGCGCGATCTCGGCTTTGTTGACATCACAGGTCGGTTTGCCCCAGAGCGTTGTCTCAGGTAAAGCTCCAGCAAGGGCATTTTGGGGTCGGTTTGAGATCTGGCTTAGAAAAAGAAAGGAACTGCAAGCTAGGAAGAGAAGATTGGCTACTTTTATGCCATTTTGGCGATTTATGCGTTGATAATTGATGCCTTGATGGATGGGGCGATTTACAAATTGTTGCATTCTTTTGCTCTTTACTCCTGCCTGTCGTACAGCAATAAAGACGCAAGCATAGCTTAGAATGTGTCAAACTTGACGATGGGTGTTACGAATCTACGCCCTAGTTACAAAAGCCGAAATCACTAAGCCAAAAGCACTAAACCAAAATCACCAAGGTTGAACGCAAGTACCATGCTGCAAAATCTTTCAAAGATAAATCCCGAACCCCCAGAAGATCGAGAGGAAGAGGAGGATGATAACTTTGAGTCCTATGCCTTCCACGAACCTGGCAGCCCTCCCGGAACGCTCATCATTGATGAAGATGCTACGGTTCCAAATATCTTTCTGATTGATTATGCTGCGGATACGGCAGTGGGGGTACAACTTTCCACTCCCGAAGATTGCATTCCCTATTTAGATACTACCTCTGTTTCGTGGGTAGATGTGCAGGGACTAGGCTCTGAGGATGTGCTCGTCAGGTTAGGGCAGGTATTTCAACTACATCCATTGGCTTTGGAAGATGTGGTCAATATTCCACAACGTCCTAAAGTCGAAGAATATGACGATCAATTACTCATGATTATGCACATGGTAATTCCCAAGCCAGATCATAAAGGATTTACAAGCGAACAAGTCAGTTTGATCGTCGGCAAACATTACCTGCTCACTGTTCAAGAAGAACCAGAAACAGATGCTTTTGAGCCTGTGCGCCAACGCATTCATCGCGATCGCGGCGCAATTCGAGAGCAGGGGAGTGATTATCTTGCCTATGCCCTAATTGACGCAGTCATTGATGGGTTTTTCCCCGTACTAGAAGACTATGGCGAGCGATTAGAGGAACTACAGGACGAAGTTGTCGATAAGCCCACGCAGAATACTTTAGATAAGATCCATAAAATTAAGCGAGAACTTTTGCAACTGCGCCGAGCGATTTGGCCACAACGAGATGCGATCGGGACTCTCGTTCGAGATGAAAGCCCTTTAATCAGCAAATCTGTGCGGGTCTATTTACGTGACTGCTACGATCATACCGTGCAACTAATCGACATGGTAGAAACCTATCGCGAACTTGCCTCTAGCTTATTGGAAGTCTATTTGTCTTCGATTAATAATGGCATTAATGAAGCGATGCGGTTTTTAACTGTAATTTCAACAGTATTTATTCCTCTAACCTTTATTGCAGGGGTTTATGGGATGAATTTTGACTCTTCTGTACCAGGGAATATGCCTGAATTAAGATTTCCCTATGCTTATGTCATGTGTTGGGGGATGATGCTGACGATTGCAGGCAGTTTGTTATTTTACTTTTGGCGTAAAGGCTGGATATTTCCGACAAAAAGCTGAAGAGTTAAAATATTTCTTAGTCCCGATTTTTTAGGCTGAGATTACTGCTAGAAATTGTCTGAAAGGATTCTCTAGACTTACACAGCAGAAACAGATATAAACTGAATCAAGAGAACTTAAAAATTTTATTTATATAAAAAATATATGAATAGATGTCTGCTTGCATAAAGCTACTAGGTTAAGTCAGTTACCCATGCGTCAATGGTTTCCTTTACTGTGCTATCTCAAGATCTCATAATTGAGCGATCGCTTTTAACTGTACTGCCCAATCGAGTACTGACAGATGCGATCGCCCTGATGCACCAGCAGCAAGCAGAGATTGTTTGGATCGTAGAGCCCATTGAAACCTCCAATAAAAACTTAATTGAGAGTCAAGCAGATCCTCAGCCCGTTCGAGTTCTGGGGAGTTTCTCTGAGCGATCGCTACTTAAGTTGATTGCTACAAAAATGAATATTTCAGAAATCCTGATTGGTGAGGTGATGCTGCCCCCTGTTGTTACCCTCATAGAACCAATCGAGCCCGATCCAAAAGCCTTGTGGCAAATCATGCAGCAACACCAAGTTCATTATCTACCAGTGGTAGATCGTAGAGAATATTTTGTCGGAATGATTTCCGAGCGCAGTATTCTCCAAGCTTTATCCCTCCTTCCATCCGATCGAGAGATTCAATCTAGAGAAACTGCAATTGACTCAGAAGGTCTCGATCCTCCAAAGGAAGAGCAGGATTTACAGAAGCGATTTAAAGCCTTTGAAGCTGCCATGGATGGCATGATGGTTTTATCCAATCGAGGAGAAATTGTCTATCTCAATCCCTCTCAGGTTGAGCTTTTTGGCTATAGAGATCGCAAGGAACTATTAGGGAGCGATTGGCGCAACCTATACTCCCCCAAAGAAGCGAATCACCTTGAAACAGAGATATTTCCTTTATTAAAAGTCCAAGGTAGTTGGCGAGGCGAAGCTTTTGCTAAGAAAGCAAATGGGAAAGCATTTTTGGAAGAACTTTCCTTGACCCTGAGCGAAGACGGTAATATCATCTTTATCTGTCGCGATATTACAGAACAGTTAAGAACCTTGGCTGAGTTGCAATTGAGCGAAGCCAGATACCGTGCTGCCACGAGGGGGCACTTGGATGCCTTCTTTATTTTAGATAGCATCAGAAATGAGCAGGGTAAAATTATTGACTTTACGTTTGTGGATATTAACTTGCAAGCCGAGCAGTTAATCTCAATGTCTAGAAGTCAGGTTGTGGGAAAAGGGTTCTGTCAACTTCTACCCCATCATTTTTCTGAAGGATTTTTTGATAAGTTTGTTCGTGTAGTAGAATCAGGAGAACTGCTTGAAGAAGAGTCGGCGCTTGCTGTTGAAGGTGAAAATAGGTTTTGGCTAAAACATCAAATCGTTCCCTTAATCGATGGTGTGGCGATCTCAACGCGAGACATTACCGATCGCAAACAGGCGGAGGTAGCACTACGCGAGAGCGAATCTCTCTATCGTTTGTTAGCCGAACATTCTAACGACATTATTTCGCGGCATACAACCGATGGTAGATATACTTACGTGTCACCTGCCTGTCGTACCTTACTTGGATATGAGCCAGAAGAGCTAATTGGATCTACAATTTATGACTCAATCGCTCCTGAAGACCTGCTGCGGGTCGAACTTGGGATCCGAGTTCTGTTAGAGCAACCCATTACCAACTGCATCAGCTATCAAATTCGAGCTAAAAATGGATCTTATATCTGGCTAGAAACGACCTTTCGGGCGATCCGCGATCCGCACCAGACTGCACAAGAAATTATTGCAACTTCTAGAGATATTACACAACGGCGTAGGGCAGAAGAAGAATTGCAACTGAGTGCCGATCGCTTACGTTTGGCGATCGAAAGCACCGATGATGGCTTGTGGGATTGGAATATTGTTACAGGGGAATGCTACTTTAGTCCCCGTTGGTTAGAAGAGCATTTGGGCTACGAAGATAGGGAGATCCGGTCCCATATTTCGGCATGGGAAGCACTAATTCACCCGCAAGATCGAGAGTTAGCACTTGCCTATTTAGAAGATCATCTAGAAGGATTGAGTTCGATCTATGAAACTGAAGCACGGATATTGCAAAAGTCTGGGGAATGGATTTGGGTTTTAACTAGAGGGAAGGTCACGGCAAGAGATGAGACGGGCAACCCCCTGCGCATGGTAGGAACGCATACGGATATTAGCGATCGCCGATCTGCTCAAGAACTCTTTAGTCGTCAATTTCAGCGCGCCCTCTTGCTGAAACAGATTACAGACGAAATCCGTCAAAGCTTAGACAGCAAAAAGATTTTTGCTACAGCTACTGCCCAGATTGGTATGACGTTTGGTGTAAGTCGTTGCCACATTCATACCTACGAGTTTGGCGCTTCCTCCATACCCGTAGTGGGGGAATATCTTGAAGCAGACAATGTATCCATGCTAGGTATGGACATTTTGGTGGGAAATAATCCTCACGCTCAAAAAATTCTTGCGGCTGATGAAGTTGTGAGTTCTTTTAATGTTTATGACGACCCACTTTTAGCCCCTTCTGTTTCTTTCTGCAAAAAAATCAATCTGCAGTCTATGCTGGCAATCCGCACTTCTTACAAGGGTAAGCCCAATGGGGTGATTGCTTTGCATCAATGCGATCGCTTTCGAGAATGGACATCTGACGAGATCGAATTGCTAGAAGCAGTGGCTGCACAGGTAGGCATTGCGATCGCCCACGCTCAGTTGCTCGATCAAGAAAAGTCGCAACGGGAAGCAATGATTGCCAAAAACTTAGATTTAGAGAAAGCGAGGGAAATGGCAGAAACTGCCAATCGGTCTAAGAGTGAATTTCTCGCAATGATGAGTCACGAGATTCGCACGCCGATGAATGCTGTCATTGGTATGACGGGCCTTCTCCTTGATATGGATTTGTCCCCAGAGCAAAGAGAGTATGTGGAAATCGTGAGAGACAGCGGTGATGCCTTGTTGACGATTATCAATGATATTCTGGACTTCTCTAAAATTGAATCAGGCTATCTCGATCTAGAACAACATCCCTTTAATTTGCATAACTGTCTTGAAGGTGCGATCGACCTGCTCGCCAGTTCTGCCAAGAAAAAAGGAATTGCGCTGTCCTATGCGCTCGATCCGCAAATACCTGCTGTGCTGAAAGGGGATGCCACAAGACTGCGGCAGATCTTGGTGAATCTAATTGGGAATGCAATTAAATTTACACAGCAAGGCAATATATTAGTTTCAGCGATCGTTCGCAAAGACATTCGAGAAGTAGACATAAATCACCCACGAGAAAGCGATCGCGCGGAATACTTGTTGCAATTTGCGATCCAAGATACAGGTATCGGCATTACCACTGAAAAAATGTATAGGCTGTTCAAACCTTTTAGCCAAGTAGACGCTTCGACAACGCGTCAGTATGGAGGGACAGGGCTAGGATTGGCAATCAGCAATCGACTGAGCGAACTGATGGGGGGTACAATGTGGGTCGAAAGTAGGGGTAGCATCGGTGGCAACCCTCCTGCTGGCTGGGAACCACCTACTCATCATTCTATTGGCTCAACTTTCTACTTTACGATCGCTTTGCAGTCGGTCTTGAGCGAAACGCGCGATCGCCCCCTTGATGCTCCTCTAGTAGACGTGAGGGTCTCAATGGGTAAAGGCTCGAATGACAAAGCCAATGCTCTCATTACACCAGTTACCACAAGATCGCCACTTACTTCGAACTTGTCTGAAACCCTGCCACTTCGGATTCTCTTAGCTGAAGATAATGTGGTCAATCAGAAAGTGGCTTCGCGACTATTGGGACGGATGGGCTACCGCGTTGATATTGCCAGCAATGGACTAGAAACCATAGAGGCGCTATATCGTCAAACCTATGATGTGATTCTTATGGATGTGCAAATGCCCGAAATGGATGGATTGGAGGCAGCCAGACAAATTCGGATGAGAGAAGTACGCGAAAAAATTAGTGATGAGAATGGAACCACAAAAACAATAAAATACGAAAATATGGATGAAGTCGATTTGCCAACCTATTCTTCCACACTATCTGCCAAATTCTCTACCAAGCCTGTTCACATTATCGCAATGACTGCTAATGCTATGCAGGGCGTGCGCGAGTCTTGCTTAGAAGCAGGGATGAATGATTACATTACCAAACCGATTAAGATAGAAGAGTTAGTGCAAGCCTTACATCGTTGTCGTGCGACGTGAAGATTTAATAGAAATTTTTAAGTTTGTACGGTACATTCACAATCCAAAATCCTTGAAATAGGATCGCTCTATGCAACGCAGTAAACTTCAACGTATTACCCTCGATCGCACTCAGTTAGACGAACAACTTCAGGTTTCTGCACTGCTTACCCTTACGCCCAAACAAAAACACTATCTCTGCCATGTCTTGCGTCTGAGTACTGGTGCAGAGTTCATTGCGCTGGATGGCATGGGACATGGTTGGCTGACTCAGATTCACACCAACATTCAGCCCAACGATCCCACAAACTTGGTACAAGCACAGATTTTGGCAGAAATTCCAAATTATGCCGAAACTGAGATTGAAGTGATGTTGGCGATCGCCATGCCTAAAGGGAACACGATCGAATCTGTCATTCGTCAAGCAGCGGAATTGGGGGTGCGACAGATTTTGCCCATGTGGAGCGATCGCACCGCGATCAAACCCAATACCCCCTTGGGGAGTCAGAAATTAGAACGATGGCAGCGTATTGCCCAAGAAGCAACGGAATTATCTTGGCAGGCTTATGTACCTCAGATCGCTTCCCCATGTGCGTTTAAGGATTTAATTGCCGCACCTGCTCAAACGAGCCAAACCAAATTGATCTGCGTTACTCACCAGCATGGCGTGCCTCACTTACTCACTTATTTGAACCTAACTTATTTAAACCACGACGACCTAAATAACGACCTAAATTCCGATCGAATCGACCTTCAAGACGATGCCAAAATACCAAGATTCGCGTCAGACTCTATTCTGATCGCTACGGGTGCGGAGGGTGGCTGGACGGCTCAAGAAGAAGCCTTAGCCATCGCAAATCATTGGCAACCTGTCTCCCTTGGCGATCGCATCTTGTCGGCAATTACTGCACCAGTGGTAGCATTAGCAATAATTCGTGCTGCACTAGAAGCTCGTTCGAAATCATGATCGTTACTCACACTCAAAATCTGTTGAAAATTGGGACTCGTGGCAAGTCTCTATATGACATCACGCGCCAAGTCGAAGCGATCGTCGCGCAATCGAACACCAAAGTTGGGCTATGTACGCTGTTTTTGCGTCATTCCTCAGCCAGTTTGATTATTCAAGAAAATGCCGATCCAGATGTCTTGGCGGATTTAGAAACTTTTTTCGCAAAACTCGTTCCTGAGAATGGACGGGATTATCGCCACAGCAATGAAGGCGCTGATGATATGCCTGCTCATATTCGTACTGCCCTCACAAAAACCTCAGAAAACATTCCGATCTCCAATGGACGCCTAGCCCTAGGAACTTGGCAAGGAATATACATCTGGGAACATCGCAGCCTCGGACGCACGCGTGAAGTATTGGTGCATATTTCAGGTAACTGAATGAAATTCCCTAAAAAAACAACACGGAAACGAAACAAAGCGATCGGCTGGCTGAAATGGCTAATACCCGGTCTGTTTGTGAAACGTTGGCTGTTTTTAAGTATCTTTGGCATTATTTTAATTAGTCTAGGGCTGGCAATTTCTGCCAAACTCACGCCTGTTCTATTTATTACCCGTCTGGTTGGCTCAGTGCTCGAAAACTTAGCGCAATTGCTACCACGCCATATTAGCGGACCGATCGCTGTCGTCCTTGGCATCGGGCTTTTGTGGTTGGGGCAAAAGCGCATCCTGCGATCGATTACTCAAGCCTTAGTACCTGACAACGATAAAGAATTGGTGGATCTCTTACTCACCCATCGCAAACTCAATCGAGGACCAAAGTTAGTAGCGCTTGGAGGTGGCACGGGGCTATCTACGCTACTTAGAGGACTTAAACGGTATAGTGCCAATATCACTGCGATCGTTGCTGTTTCCGATGATGGTGGCTCTTCGGGGCGCTTGCGACGCGAGCATGGGGTCTTGCCCCCTGGGGATATTCGCAATTGCCTCGCTGCCCTCGCTGACGAAGAAAAACTGGTCACAGAATTATTTCAATATCGGTTTCAGTCAGGCGAAGGTTTATCTGGGCATAGCTTTGGGAATTTATTCCTCACGGCGATGAGTGAGATTACTGGAGATTTAGAAAAAGCTGTCACCGCCAGTTCGCAAGTTTTGGCCGTAAGAGGTCGCGTTTTGCCTGCTACCTTAGATGACATGGTACTTTGGGCTGACTTAGAGGATGGTCGCTACATCGAAGGCGAATCTAAAATTTCCGAAGCCCATGGCAAGATCAAACGGATTGGCTGTATCCCTGAAAGCCCTACTGCACTTCCCCAAGCCGTCATAGATATTGCTGAGGCAGACTGCATTATCATCGGGCCTGGCAGTCTTTATACCAGTATTATTCCAAACCTATTAGTGCCTGATATTTTAGAAGCGATCGTCAATCGTCAAGCTCCTTGCATTTACGTATGCAATATCATGAGCCAATCAGGAGAAACTGAAGGCTATAGTGTTGCTGACTATGTGAGGGCGCTAGATAACGTGGCTGGGGTACGATTGTTTGATGTGGTTCTCGTCCAGAAATATCCACCATCCGAGCGATCGCTTCAGCACTATGAAAGTAGCGGCTGTCATTTCACCAACTTCGATCGCGATAACTTGGTAATACTCAATTGTCCAATTTTACTTGCCAATGTCATGCAAGAAACTGCCAATGGGATCGTGCGGCATGATTCCGATAAATTAGCTGGAGTACTAATGCGTTGGTACAATCGACAATAGGTAAACCGCAGACCCTTAGAATCTTAAGATGGCAGAACCCCAAAAATATCACCTTAGAACCAATAGTGATATCTATGCCCTCAACCAAGTTCAACGTTGGTTTAAACAGTTTACGGTGGTTCCTAAGCAAATTTGGATGCAGTGCGATCTGGTTTTGGTCGAGGCATTTACCAACGTTGTTTGCCATGCCCATGAAAAGCTACCAGAAGATACCCCCATTGATATTGAGGTAACTATGTTTCAAGAAGCTATGGAAATTCGGATCTGGGATTTTGGTAAGCCCTTTGATATGCAACAGGAGATCGAGAGACTTACTGCCGAACAACGAACATCTTCTGAAATTGCAGATCTTCCTACAGGGGGTAGAGGTCTGCTGATCAGCCAGAAGATCGCCGATGAAATTCGCTACGAACGGCTGTCCGATCATCGAAATTGCTTTATGATGCGAAAAAATTTCACCAAAACCTCAACAAATTCTGTTTAGAAATACTAATAAACATTGGGCAGATGAAATCTGCCCAATGTTTATTTCTGCGTAAAAGGTAAAAGTTTGAAGCTTTTTAAAAGGGTAACCCCCTGTGAGGAACTACAAATAAATACTGAGCTAGGAAGATTGCTATGACTGTAAACAAGATTTCCGAAAGTATCGGTGGATGGAATTGGGGAGCATTTTTTCTCACTCCATTTTGGGCGCTTTCCAATCAAGCATGGCTAGGCTTAATTTGTTGGCTACCTCACTTAATCTTGAACCTAATATTAGCGATCTTGATGTCCAACCAGAAAAATTTGATTGGAGCAGTTTTAGGCATCTTAGATCTATCATTGAAAGTAAACCATCCAGTTTGGATCGTTACCAATACTCGCAACTCCCACAAATAAATCTATATTTCGCATCACTTCTGAAAAGGCTAATGTGGGAACTTGCTCTAAAGAGATTGGAATATGGCGATCGTTTAAAAAGCAAACGCGATCGCTTACTACATACAGATAAATTTGGAATGTACTCCCTGTTTGACATCACAGTTGAGGTATTCCACTGGATTCAACTCTGGTGAGTATGAGGGTAAGGGAAATAGTTCGATCTGTCCGTGCATGTTGCTTAATGCTTGGATACTCATGCTCCAATCAGTGCTTGACGGCGTTTGGGTCTGGCTCATAAGCTCGCTTGAGAGACTTTTGAGGCGTATAATCCCATCGTCTCAAATATTCACCTACTGTGCGGATAGGCATCTTGACCCCGCACTCTTGGGCTATTAATTTTTGTGCCGTGGGGTCTACGAGTCGTCTATCAGGTTTCTTCATACCTCTACTTTAGCAATTTCACCTCTGACTACGCATTCTGTTTAATTGCCAAGTTACTATGTAGAAGGAGTTTCATCAGAACTCTGCGCTTTGTCCAAAGCCGCGTCATAATGACTTCTTGACTCTTGGAGAAGTTGCTCTACCTTAGCTGTTTCCTCTGGATCTAAGGCTTTTCCTGCCTCTTTCGCCGCACGTTCAATTGAGCGCACCTCCTCGTAAAGCTTATGCCCAACTCCATTTTTGACATCCATTATTTGCTGTAAATGCAATTGAAGTTCGGCAATATGACCGTTAGAAAGTCTGACATTCAATAAGATGTCTCGATATCCTGCAGGAGTTGGCTTGGCAAATCGATTTTTTTCCCGAACAAGAGCTAGCATTTCCTTGCATTTACCGAGCCCTAGCATCAAATCGCGATAGCTATTGTAAATGATTGAAGCTCGACATATATCAACAAGTCGAGAATGATCTCCACCATATTCGCCTTCACTCTTTGCCACTGCTGTGTTTTGGTCTTTTAATTTGGGTATTTTTGCAGTGCCATTTGTTATAGAAGCAATATTAGAGACTATCGGATCGAACTCTACTTTAGCGACAGATGCCTCTTCGTAGAGTTTAAACATAAATTTTTTGCCTACACCTTGATGTAGTTCCTCGACTTTACTTGCAGGTTCTTCTGCGGGCTTACTAGTCGCTTCATCACCATCTCTTTGGATATTGGCTTTTGTTTTTGCAGTAGTTCGCACTAGTGGCGTTGTCGTCGGTTTCTTTTGAATCACATTACCATTTTGCTGCACCACATGCGTCAACTCATGGGCAATCAACTCTTGCCCCCCGCGACTGCTTGGATCGTAGGCACCCTGCCTAAAGAACACATCCTGCCCTGTCGTAAACGCCCTTGCCTGAATCGATTGATTTAACCGATCGGACTGCGAATCCGTATGCACCTTCACGCCACTAAAATCTGCTCCCATCGCCTCACCCATCTTTGCTTGCAGATTGGGCTCTAAAGATTGACCACTACCCCGCGCGTTTTGAATCGACGACTCTAAATCTGCTGATGCCTCTACTCCAGCTAGGGTGTCTCGCCTTTGCACCAAAGACTTTGCCTGTAGTTCTTCCTCTTCTTCTAGCATCGCCTCGCGCTGAATTGAGGAGATTGCGGGCATCATCTGTAGATCCTCTTCCTCCTCGGGTTCGCGTTGGATTGAAGAGATTACGGGCTTCATCTGTAAATCCTCTTCCTCTTCTGGCATTGCCTCGCGCTGGATTGAGGAGATTGCAGGCTTCATCTGGAGCTTCTCTTCCTCTTCTGGAACTTCTTCCCGTTGAACGCTTTCAGGAACATTAATCTTTTGTACGACTTCTGCTGCCACCCGATCTGCTTCCTGCTCGTACTTGTCGCCCACTGCCCCGATCGCTAACTTAGCCTGTATCGTTTTTGCTTGATTTTCCCTATACCTCTGCACCATTTCCTGATGTTTTCGCTGCATGATGCTCTCTGACGAGCCACGTACAGGGGTATACCCATAATTAGGGTCAGGTGCTACGTTCCCTCCCTCTTTGACCCTTTGCCGCATCTCGTCTAACTTGCGTTGCATGATGCTCTGTGACGAGCCACGTACAGGGGTATACCCATGATTGGGGTCAGGTTCTGCGTTGCCTCCCTCCTTATATCGCTGAACGATACCCTCCCACTTTCGTTGCATCACCCTCTCAGACGAGCCTCGGTCATCATTACCAGAGAAGCTAAGATCGGTAAAGTAAAGATTTTCTTGAGACGATCGCTTGTCTTGATTTTCTAAGTCTCTCTCGGCTTGAGAGGATTCCGAAGCTTGAGGTGCAGCAGATGGTTGGACTTGAGGAGGTGCAAAGGGGCGTGTTTGAATTTGTACGGCAGGTGGGACAAATGATGATTGGGCTGCGGGCTTGCTGATATATTCGCTCACGATCGAACACCTCTCTCGAATACTTGAATATTACCTAAATTTCAGGCTGTGAGGCAAACAACAACCTGCGATCATAAACTCTATAAATTGGATTTTACATTTGGTGTAGGCTGTTTAATCAAATCAACAAAGATCTAGTGGAGATCTAGCCACAAGCTATTGATCACTTAAACTTCTCTTATGTAAAAAATTATGGATTTTTTGTTGGGTTTGGGTTGTCGGACTGCAAGGAACACAGTTTCAGCCATTCCTCTTCTTCTTTATGTCTAGCATGTAATCGTCTTTCAATTTCTTTCTTTAGTTCCTCAGGCTTGTCACTTAAATGCGCTAATCCCAATCTTTTTAGTCTTTCTTCGCTCGACATTGTTTTATCCTCTTAATTTTGTTTTCTACTTCGTCTTTTTACTTTCAACCTCTAAATCTGCTGCACTAAGAACTTTATCGATCGTGTCATTTCCTATTATCTGACTGACTCCAAATACAATTCCCGTTCCATAAAATTCTTTTTTCCCCTTATGTTTTGGATGTTCGATAGTTGCAAGTTTGTCACTAGGATTTACTTTCTCAGGATTCTTGTTATAAGTTCCAATACTCGTTTCTTCTACAAATTTCTTGATGTCATCTGATGCGCTATTTAGTTGCTTCTCTACAGATTCTTTGGTTTTACTGCCATCTTCTGCTACTACTAAAAAACTAAACTCATCTCCCCCATGCCGAAATTTTCCTACCTTAACTTTTACAGTCTTTATTGCTTGGACTTTATCATCGCATAATTTGGCTATATGCTTGAATACTTCATTAGCACCCGTGTGTCCCAAAACACTATTTAGCCCTCCTAAGTTTCTTATGTCTACCTCGACATAAAAGCCCGTTGCCTCCTTATGCTCTTTAATATATTTTATAGCATTGCTTACTGAGGGTTCTCTATCGCTGGCTACATCAAATCCAGTTACCGTATCTTTATTAGCAGCTCCGCTCAGGGTGAAGAGATTTCTTGCTGCTGGTTCTTTTACTCCTTGTTTCATTGCAGCTAAAATAAAATTGTTTTCCCGAACTTGAGCGTGGTCTACAAAACCCTCATCTTGGGTCATACGTTCTTCAAAATCAGTAACGATTAGGTCTGTCTTTTTAGCTGCCTCTTGCTCGTCATGTTTTTGCGACAGAAGATAATTTCTTAAGGGCACAATCAAAGTATTTGTAAGAGTAGCAAGTGCAAAATCCCAACCACTGGATTGAGTATCGTTATGAGAAGCTAATTGTGTGGCATTCTTACTAGAGCCATTCTCTGGACTTGCAACACCTATAATTGTATTAACAGTGCTATTTTCTGTTATTTGACTGACTCCAAATGCAATTCCCGTTCCATAAAATTCTTTTTCCCCCTTATGTTTTGGATGTTCGATAGTTGCAAGTTTGTCACTAGGATTTACTTTCTCAGGATTCTTGTTATAAGTTTCAATACTCGTTTCTTCTACAAATTTCTTGATGTCATCTGATGCGCTATTTAGTTGCTTCTCTACAGATTCTTTGGTTTTACTGCCATCTTCTGCTACTACTAAAAAACTAAACTTATTTCCCCCATGCCGAAAGCTTGCTACCTTAACTTTTGTAGTCTTTATGTTTTGTACTTTATCATCGCATAGTTTGGCTATATGCTTGAAGACCTCATTAGCACCAGTATGTCCTAAAACACTATTTAGCCCTCCTAAGTTTCTTATGTCTACCTCGACATAAAAGCCCGTTGCCTCCTTATGCTCTTTAATATATTTTATAGCATTGCTTACTGAGGGTTCTCTATCGCTGGCTACATCAAATCCAGTTACCGTATCCTTATTAGCAGCTCCGCTCAGGTTAAACAAGTCTTTTGCTGCTGATTTTTCTACTCCATATTTCTCTGCAGCTAGAATAAAATTGTTTTCCCGAACTTGAGCGTGATCTACAAACCCCTCGTCTTGGGTCATACGTTCTTCAAAATTAGTAACGATCAGGTCTGTCTTTTCATTAGCCTCTTGCTCGTCACATTGCTTCTTAAGATAGGTTCCTAGAACCATAATTAAAGTACCTGTAAGAGCTGTAAGTGCAAAACCCCAACCGCTTAATTGATATACATTGCTATTGGAAACTAATTGCGTAGCGTTCTTACGATAATCCTTTTGATTGGATTCGTTCAGAGCAGCTAGCCCCATTAAATCTGCTTCTTTTTCTAGACCAGCATCATCATTAACGATCGCCCCATGGTACTGGACAGTCGGTTGCACCCGTCCTTGTTTTTGCTGAGCAACATGCCATGCCTCATGGGGTAAATGTTTCTCCTGACCAGATGCAACATGTATCTCAGTTCCACGAGCAAAAGCATGTGCCTGAAATTGGGTTGGTTTATCCGAGTTGTAATGCACTCTCACATCATCCATTGAATATCCTGAAAGGCTTTCAATACCTGTTTTGAGACTATCGGGCATTCCAGTTTGGTTAGGGTGCTGCTTCTCTGATGAGACTTGGGAATTTCCTGCTATTTCATCTTTCGCTTGAATCTCGTAATCTTCCACTGATGCCGATGAGACTTTAGGGTTAGGATGTTGCTTGTGTTGCTCCAGTTTTTGAGGCGATCGTTGTACTGCTCCTCCATTCTGCTGTACGACATGGGTCAACTCATGGGCAATCAACTCTTGCCCCCCGAGACTGCTCGGATCGTAAGCTCCCTGCCTAAAGAAGACATCTTGCCCCGTCGTAAACGCTCTTGCCTGAATCGATTGATTTAACTGGTCAGACTGAGTATCTGTATGTACTTTCACTCCGCTAAAGTCAGCCCCCATTGCCTCTCCCATCTTTGCTTGCAGACTAGGATCTAGAGACTGACCGCTACCTCGCGCACTTTGAATCGATGACTCTAAATCTGCTGAAGCCTCTCCTCCATCAAGGGTATCCCGCCTTTGCACCAAAGACTTTGCCTGTATTTCTTCCTCTTCCTCTGGCATCTCTTCTCTCTGTATTACATCAGAAAGCGATTTCATTTGTAGTGCCTCGTCATCCTCTGGTGATTCGAATCGTTGAATAGATTCGGAGAGAGGCTTCATCTGTAATTTTCCACCTTCTTCTATTTCTTCTTCCCGTTCTTCCTCTTCCTCCTCTCTCTGAACGTTTTCAACGGCATTAATTGTTGGAGAAATCGGTGCTACTACCTGTGGAGATGGGGCAAAAGCAATATTTTCTGGCTGACGATCTGTTTGTGGTAACGCTGTTTCCATAGGTTGAGTCGTATCAGAGAGAGGCTTCATCTGTATCTCTTCATCTTCTTCAGGGGCTTCTTCCCGTTGAACGCTTTCTGGGGCATTAATCTTTTGTACGACTTCCGCTGCGACGCGATCTGCTTCCTGCTCGTACTTGTCACCCACCGCTCCGATCGCTAACTTAGCCTGTATCGTTTTTGCTTGATTTTCCCTATACCTCTGCACCATTTCCTGGTGTTTTCGCTGCATGATGCTCTGTGACGAGCCTCTAACGGGGGTATATTCATAATTGGGGTCAGGGGCTGTGTTCCCTCCCTCTTTAACCCTTTGCCGCATCTCATCTAACTTGCGTTGCATGATGCTCTGTGACGAGCCTCTAACGGGGGTATACCCATGATTAGGGTCAGGGGCTGTGTTCCCTCCCTCCTTATATCGCTGAACGATACCCTCCCACTTTCGCTGCATGACGCTCTCTGACGAGCCTCGGTCATCGCTACCAGAGAAGCTAAGATCGGTAAAGTAAAGATTTTCTTGAGCCGATCGCTTGTCTTGATTTTCTGAGTCTCTCTCGGCTTGAGATGATTCTACGTTTTGTGGAGCAGCAGATGGTTGGACTTGAGGAGGTGCAAAGGGGCGTGTTTGAATTTGTACGGCAGGTGGGACGAATGATGATTGGGCTGCAGGTTTATTTGTATATTCGCTCACAGTCAAGCACCTCTCGCGTAAAAAAGTATTTTAGCCGAAACTCTTCTCAAATATGAATTTTTTGTGGAGATAAATATAGGAATCCTAAAGGGCTTTCAGTTCTTACTGCATTCAAAAACAATTAAGGATCGCTATAGGCGCGATCCTTAATTGTTTGTAGCTAAGACTTTATGCTCAGCTGTTGAATGAGCGTTTGAATCAGCTCTTGTTCTCGGTAAGGTTCGCAGAAATAAGCCGCAGCCCCAAGATTCATCGCCTGTTGACGATGCGTTTCGTTACTACTTGAAGTCAAGAAAATCACAGGCAAGTGACTCAAAGCTTCATTAGCCTTGAGCTTTGATAGCATTTCGTATCCATCAATGTGAGGCATCTCAATATCAGAGACGATCGCGTTAACGCGTATCCCACTTCGGATTTTCATCAGAGCATCATCACCATCTTTTGCCTGCTCAGTTTTAAAACCCGCTTTTTCTATTGCCAACACTAAATTACGTCGCGTGTTGCTCGAATCATCAACAATCAAAATTACATCGTCAGAATCAGAAGGATTGCCAACATTAGAGGGGTTTGCAGTTCTCTTTTGAGATGGAGACTGTGGAGAATAGACCATGGAGGGGACTCCCATACGATTGGCTTTTAGCCACTGGAGCGAAATTTCAGCAGGCGATAACAGCACGACTGGTTGACCATTTCCAAGAATTAAACATCCTGAGAAAGCATCTGGCAAAGAGATATCTCCCTCAATAGCATGTAAGTGCGCGTCTTGTTTCCCCCAACAAGCGTCAACAGGAATTGCCATAAACTCTTGCTCGTGCTGCAAAATCAGCATCGAAGGCGCTGAATTTACAGGCTTATAATCATGTTGCTTAGCATTTAAATGACAATTTAGCTTGAGGCGATCGCTCAAACGTACAACAGGAACTTCCCGATCTTGCCAAATAAATATACTCTCTTCCTCTTTAGACAAAATGTCCTCAGGTGTAAAGGGAATTATTGCTTGAACTGCATTACAAGGCGTTGCCAAGAACATTTGATCGACTTCGATTAATAAAATTTCGATCCTAGGAGACTTGCGGGGCAATGCGATCGTAAACTTTGTTCCTTCTCCTGATTTAGAAGCAACGGAAATATCAGCACCGATTTGATGGAGATTTGCCCGAACCACATCCATACCCACACCACGCCCAGACAAAGCACTGACTCGATCTGCCGTACTAAAACCCGGTTCAAAGATAAAAGAAATTAACTTTGCCTCACTTACCTGCGTAAGTGGCGATGGGTCAACGCCTTCTTTTAATGCAGTTTGCTGAGCTTTAGTACGAATCTTTTCGATGTCAATACCTCCACCATCATCACGAACTGTAATCAAGATTCTTCCTGCGGATTGACTCGCAGTAATCTCAATATTGCCACGCTCTTGCTTACCTCGGGCTCTACGTGTCGCCATATCTTCAATGCCATGATCGAAAGCGTTACGAATTAAATGCTGGAGTGGATCGACTAAAGCATCAGCGATCGCACGTTCGATGAGTGTTTCCCCGCCTTTGATACTAAGTTCTACCTGTTTGCCATACTGTAAAGACAAATTGTGTAGAATTTTCGGAAACCGACTCACTAAATCTGAGAAGGGTTGTATCTTGGCATAGTTAATGCTAGTCACCAATTGACTAAATTCATGCCCAACACTAGCTGATTCTTGTTCGGCTTCCAATAGGGTTAGATGAATTCCTTCTGAAGTTTCCTCAAGTTGGCTAATTGCTTCCGTAACGGACTGTGCCAAGGCAAGTAACTGACTCGAGCGATCGCGGAGTGGTGTTTTTGTGTAATTAAGGCGTATTACAGAAGTAGAAACACCACCTCCATTCGACTCTCGATATGTTGATTCATTCAGTAGGTTCTCTTTGTTTTTGGCATCTAGTTGATTAATAGCTTGGCTATAGATTGCATGAAGCTCATCTTGCGAGTCATCTAAATTGCGAATATTACGCTGTAGAGCCCGAGACAGTTCTTTTAAACGGGACAACTGCATATCTAGATTGCTTTTACTGATTACAAGTCCATCAGCAAGTCGAGAGAGATTTTCTAGCTGACTTACTGGCAATCTGACATTCGTGCTTTTGGGATAAATTGATACTCCATAAGAAGTTGGTTCGGTTATATTCCCAGACAGATCGATATCTTTGGCTAAATTTATATCTTCAAAGGCATCATAGTTCGCATCAATGACTGCATCAATAGCTTCGGGAGCTATATCCGTATGGAAGGTTAAAGCCACTTCAGGTTTAGCGATCGCTAATTCTTCTACTCGATCTGATTCAGGATGTGTTTGGTCTAAAGGAACTTGAACCTCATTCTCAGTAAGTTTCGGTTGATAAATCTCGGAACTAGAAAGATTGTCCTCAAGGGATTGGTAGCTGGTCTGAGCAAGCGTGGATACAGTAATAGGCTCAGAAGGCAGTGAAGATGACTCGGAATTCCAATCCACCAAGAAATTCCCACCATTCTGAGGAATATCAGCACGGTCGAGCATTCGATCTAGCCCATCCCAGAACGCTTCATCCATTTCAATCAAGTCGGGCTCAATCAAGTCAGGATCTATCAGGCTAGATATCGGTGTCTGTCCTAAACTGTCATCAAATGTTTGCGATCCTGTGTTAGGAATTGCTGACTTACTTCCAGGAAAAGTATCAAGGCTCCTCAAGAATCCAGAATTAGAGGTCGTGCCCTTATCCTGCTGGAAATCTTCCTCAGAGGTTTCATGGGTAAAAATCTCTGATATTTCTACTTCATTGTCGAGAAACATCTCTTGATAGTGAGTAATTTGTCCCACGTCAATCAAATCGCGATCGATCGCATCTTTTTCCAGCAAAGCTTCTTCGCGATAATTCTCAGCCTCCACATCTGCTAAAGCAGTTACAGGTGATGCAATCTGCTCTTCATCTGAATATTCAGGAGGAAATTCCTCAACGAGATTTTCTTCTAAAGATGGATCCGATGAGAATATTTCATTCTCTTCATAACATATTTTTGGCTCTCGATCGGAGTCAGCAACAACAACTTCAATTCTTTCTGGTCTGCATTCAATAATTCCTGCTTCTGCTGATTTAGTTTCTATCGCCTCATCTGCTACAGATTCAACTTCTTGAGGAGATTCATTTCTATGATCGGCGATCGTGATTCGATCTTCAGAAAAGGGATCGGAAACATTGGCGTACAACAAGCTCGAATCCTCGTTAGTTTCAACCGTGGAATGCATTGCATCAAACAAATCGACCGAATTCCTCAATTGTTCTAGATCGAATGGGCTCCGTTCCTCCTCCACCCACAATTCCACTTGGCTCATATCCTCTTCTGATATAAACTCCTCTGATGAAGCAATTAAAATTACTGTTTCTTCCTCATCATAAAATTCTTCTGGTTCCATAATAGTTGGATCCATAGTTGCTGGTTGTGCGATTTCTCTGTCAATTGTTTTTGCTACTGGAACTTTAACCTCAGTGGGATCGAGCCATGTAATTAGATCGGTCTCAAAAAGCTCTTCGCTCTTTTCATGGATGTAGGGTCGATCGATGTTATCTAAATCAGTGAATTCTGGTTCTATGCTGCTAGGAATTGATTCTGATTTACCGATCAGGACTAAAGCTTGCGATCGCCGCCATGCAGACAAAGCCACTTGAGAAAGCATAGGAATAGAATGCTTACCTGCATTGATATGCTGTGAAACAGATTCACACAGTTGGACGAAATTCTCTAATGCTAGCATTTTGCCTATAGCGGCTAGATCGGTGGCTATGCTTAAAAGCTCATCATCCAAACGATATAGGGTTGCTGGGGACGCAAGCAAAGCCTCCAGATTTTCTAAATGGCTCTCGACTTCGGTTTCAAAGATTAATGCAGAAATGTCAACGAATTCTTCAACAACATTTTCAGGCTGAGCCTCCGCAAACTCTTGCAGTTTTTGCTGGAGCCGATCGAAGACAAGATCGATATGTTCTGCTAGCCAAGCCCGATCTACTGACTCCCCTTGACGATTGAGCGCCACAATTTGATGCAATTGCTCGATACCTTGTAAAAATAGCGTGTGAATCTCTTGCGTTAACTTAGGTCGGGCAAAGTCCAGTAACTTTAGAGCATCTTCAAGGCGGTGAGCTGCACTACTCAAACTATCAAGCTGCATCAAGGATGCTCCTCCTTTTAGAGAGTGCGCCGATCGCAGCATACTATCAATTGTTTCTCTAAAATCTAGGGCTTGGGTCTCTAGTCCTGCCAGATTATCTTCAATCGCAAACAGATGTTCTTGTGCTTCCTTAAGCAAAATCTGTCTTACCTCAAATTCAGCATTATTCATAGGGAATCACCATTTGCCTTTAGGCGTGTTTTCAATCGGAGACTGCCCCACGCCTAACATTTTTTGTGCTTAGCTAACCTTAAACCTGTCTACAGATTTTTGTAATTGCTCTGCCAACTTCACAGATGTTTGCAGAGACTTAGATACCTTGGTTGATGAGGTTACCGTTCGTCCAGACACCTGGGAAATATCTTTCATCAAGTTAGCGATGCACTCTGAAGTAAGAGCTTGCGAACCTGTGGCATCAGAAATAGAGCTAACCAGCTCGTCAATCTGTTGCGAAACAGCCGTAATTTGCTGCAAACTTTTTTGAGCATCTTCAACTAGTTGAGTTCCCTCAGTAACTTGGCTTGTGCCCAATTCCATTGCATTCATCACCTCGCTCGTTTCAACTTGAATGCTACCAATCAACTGCTCGACCTCTCTGATCGCTGCCGCAGATCTAGCCGCAAGTGTCCCCACTTCCTCAGCGACGAGAGCAAAGCCTTGACCATGCTCACCCGCTCGCGCAGCTTCAAGACTGGCATTGATCGACAGAAAGTTGGTCTGTACGGCAATTTCATTAATCAGCGATACCACTTTGGCAATTTGCTGAGATGATTCACCCAAACGCTTCACTTTTTTGGCTGTTGCTGTTACCGTCGATCGCAGGTTTAAAATCCCTTGCATGGTCAAATCGATCGCTTGGTTTCCTGCTTGGATGCTGTTAGAAGCATAATTGGCAACTTCCGTAGCTTGATTGCTGTTCCGAACAACCGTTTGAACGGACATATTCATCAGTTGGACGGAGTTCAAGGTGCGTGAAATTTGCTCAGCTTGTTTGATCGCCTCACCCGATAGCTGGGTTATCGCATGTTGATTGTGCCCCAACGATTGGTTTACTTGGGCAGCAGCGGTTTTGACTTGACTGACAATTTGCCTGAGATTTGCAATGACACCATTAAAGAAAGTAGAGATCTCTGCCATATCTCCTTCAACCATGCCCGCAGAAACAGTTAAATCTCCTTTTGAAAGATCCTTTACCTCAGCAACCATTTGCATTAATTGCTTGTGGAAAAGTTCTTTCTCTTGGCGATGCTGAACGATTTCAGCTTCTTTTCGCGCCATATGAGATTGCACCTTATTCACCATGGCACCGATCGACTCATCGGAGACATCTAGATGGGTCTCATCAATTTTGGCTAGCTGTACTAGGGTCTTGAAGAGTCGTAAAACCTGATGTTGAAGTCGCTCGTTATCTTTATGCTGATTTTTGAGAATGGTCTGAAACTCCTCAGTCATTTTGTTGATGCTAAGGGATAGCTCAGCTAATTCATCATCCCCAGTCACAATCAAGCGCGTTCTCAGTTTACCCTTCGAAATTTGATCGATCGCACCATTGATGTTTTTAAGGCGAGTGCTGAGTTGGTTTGAGAGTGCGTAGGCGATCGTACCTACAAGTAAAGGCGTCAAACCAATGCCAATCGCTGCTACCAGCAGCAGCATTTGATTGGCAGCCAAGACATTGTTTTTATCCGTGCTGGTTAACACGTCCCAGTCTAAGGCTGTAGCTGCGAGTTTTGGTACGGGTGCATAGGCAAGCAACCTAGAATTACGTTCGTTGGTAATCGTTTCTTTCGACTGACGATCTGCCCTCAGATCTGCCAAATTTGTAAAATCTGCGGTGGCATCTGTCCCCGTTCGAGCTGACTCCGTACTCACCACATACTTACCCGTAGTATCGACCACCGAAAAATTACTAACTCCAGAGCCTTTCAGGTTTTCTAGTAAATTCTTGATCGGCATCCGAGCTTGCAAAATTGTGCTCACTTTTTGTGTGGTCGGATCTTTAATGGGAACAGCAAAAGCGAGCGCATATTCCTGCTCGGTCAAAATAGGCTTACTAATTAAGAGGCTATTTGCCGCTAGGACTTGTTTGAGAAAGTCTTTATCGATCGTGTGGGGCGTGGGTGTACCTGCCGACTGAGCCAGTAAATTACCTGTAAGATCGAAAACCGCAATACTGTCAAAGTTTACATTAGCCTGTTTGTAGAGGCTGAGTCGATTGGTTAACGCATCTTTAATCGCTTGTTTTTGTTGGGCAGGCGTTAGGGGCTTGGCAGGTGGGGTTTTATTGACTTCTCCTGAGACAAATAGGGTGCTGAGCAGGCTGACGTTTTCATATTGTTTCAACATAAAGCGACTGAGCGTATCAGCAAGACTGGCTGCCTCAACTGCTTTAGTTTGCTTAACCTGCGCGATAAAATTTGCACTACCAGACTGATAGGTTGAGATGCCGATCGCGATCGCTGGGATCGTTGCCAGAGCGATCGCCCAAGCCGTAATTTTTAGCTTAATCGAGGAAAATTTAATTGGAGGAGATGGTTCCTCAGCAGGTTCAGCCATATCATCCAAGGCTATTGCTTTGTTAACGCCTTTGTTAACACCTTTGTCAACGCCTTTGTTAACGCCGTTGCGATCGGGTTGATGGGCAATCTCTTGGATTTTGACTGAAAGATTGGACGAATCCGCCGCAGATGACTGGGTATTACTCTTATTTTTCTTGTTTTGATCGAGCTGACTTTGAGGGGGCTGGCTAGACAGGTTACTTTTGCTCTGCTCGCTCTGCCGATCTTGTTTTGTTTGCTGATCTTTAAACAGTTTTGGGGTAGGCGTATTGGGTTTAAGAGGTTGTTTCATTAGAGGCGGCATAGGTGGAGGAACCGAGAGCACTTGCGTATTTAATCCCACATCCACAGGAACAGAGTTTGCATTTTTAGTAACACTTTCTGAGGAAGTCGTCATGGTATTTATTTTCTGTCCGTTTGTCTTAGGGTTGATGGCAGCACCCATATCAGCAAGCACCTTTACTTGGTTATTACTCGGAAGATTTCCCAGAGTAGCTTTTATTACGGTTGTTCGATCGGATGTTTGCTCTACTTTTGCTGTGGTTGCCTTTGCGATCGTAGTTTGATCGTCTGAAGATTGTTTTTGAATTTGTGTTAGAGAAGTCTGCGCGAGTTCGAGCAGGCTAGGGTCATCGGTTAAGGTAAGTACTTGCTGATACTGAACCTTGGCATACTCAATTTTGCCTGCTTTACGAAAAGTAGCACCTAACCAAATATGTAGTTTGGGATTGCGCGGATCCTCATACAGTAACTGTGAAAACTGGCGCATGGCTTCCTCATACCGTTCTTCTGCATATGCTTGTAAAGCCTCCCGAAACTGTGTCGTCATCATGACAACCCCCTCATAACTAACGATTTAGTGCTTTTATGGATGCGTCAATCTTAAGAAGTAGGGTTATGTCTCACTGCCTTCCTACATATAGTAAAACCTAAACGGGATAAATCCTCTAGCGCCATTTTGCTGTATTTGTAAACTAGTGCTATGATCGTAGCTAACTTGTTGTTTTTATTGTATAAAAATTGAACAAATTAATCTTAATAATTGGCTGCGATTGGCAGCTAAACATCAAGTTAGATGAAAGAAGGCAATCCGATCCTGCACTTTCTTGGGATGATGCCTGCGAGGGGCCCAGTATAATCTGATCGACCTGATAACTATCAGGGTTGTGACTATACTTTTGGGTTTCTACTCTGTAAGCCCATCTAGCTATTCTACAGTCAACAGCCTAGGTCGATCGCTTCTCTCTAGTGAGAAGGCAAGAATTTTTAAATTTTAATAGACAGCAACTGCTCTTAAACGCTCTTTTCTCAGCGTCAAAATTTTAGCGTCTTGTAGTTTTTGTCATCCTCAGTTCGCAATTACATTGCATACCTCACCTTGTGATGTAGTTGTGCCTTTTAACCTGTGATGTCAATACCATGCAAACTTTTTAGCTCTAGGTAAAACCCTGAGTCAATAAACTTTGCCTGTCAAACTGCTGCGAAATGCTCTAACCTCACTCAGCAAATATCGCTGGATGAGCGGATGCTGAAATTGAGTTGTGTCAAAGGGTTTGCCTCTATGCCAATGTCCAAAATTTTACTTGAGCTATTTTTTTAGAGGGTCACCAACCATGAAGCGCGCACAACTATTGCACCAAACCGTCAAACACATCGACATCAAGGCTCATGACGTAGTCGGTTTAGTCGATGCCATGGCACAAACAGCTTTTCAAGGCAGAAATTTGGGTCGTGCAGCTCAAATCTACGACCAGATGATTCAAGACAAAGATTGCGCGATCATTCTTTGTTTGGCTGGTTCTCTATTTAGTGCTGGTCTGAAAGGGGTTGTTGTCGATTTGATCGAAAACAATATGGTAGACATGATCGTGTCTACGGGCGCAAACATCGTCGATCAAGATTTCTTTGAAGCCTTAGGATTTCATCATTACGTTGGCGATATTCTTGCCAATGATGAGGTTTTGCGCGAAGAACGCATCGATCGCATCTACGACACCTACATTGATGAAGATCAGCTGCGGATTTGCGACATGACGATCGCTGAAATTGCTGAAACTCTTCCCCATCGTCCGCACTCTTCTCGCGAGTTTATCTATGAAATGGGTGCCTATCTAGATAAAAACGCCAAGAACCGTCATTCTGTCGTGTTGGCTGCTTACGAACATCAAGTCCCAATCTTTGTGCCTGCCTTTAGCGATTGCTCGGCTGGCTTTGGCTTGGTGCACCATCAGTGGTACTCTCCTGAGTCCCATGTCACGATTGACTCTGTGCGCGATTTCCGCGAACTTACCCAATGCAAGCTCGCTTCACCCCATACGGGTTTGATGATGATCGGTGGTGGCGTTCCTAAAAACTTTGCCCAAGACACAGTCGTTGCTGCTGAGCTACTTGGTTTTGAGGCTGCCATGCATAAATATGCAGTTCAAGTTACCGTGGCAGACGAACGCGATGGCGCATTGTCTGGCTCAACCCTACGGGAAGCCCATTCTTGGGGCAAGGTCGATATCGCCACCGAACAGATGGTATTTGCCGAAGCAACCCTTGCTGTGCCCTTGATCGCTGGCTATGCCTATGGCAAGCGTAATTGGTGCGATCGCGCCCCTCGTCAACTCGCACAGTTGTTTAACAAGACTGTCCCCAGCCCAGTTTTGGCAACAGTTGGAGTATAAGCGCGATTGGTTTGGGCGTTCGTTAACGCGATAAACCAGTTGAGCGAATCTGTTTCAGAAAGCTGCGAAAAGTGTGCGGTAGTCTGGGCGTTTCGCCCAGACTACCGCAATTTTGTTTGATCCAGATTGACAGCAAGATTGAAGATCGGTTAGTTTTTTGGTTAAGGATTAGTTAAGAGCTAATTTAGCTATGATTAAATCCCAAATATGTAGAGTTGGAGATTGCGTAAGGGTAAAGTACCCTTACTACAAGGGTGTGTATGGGTATATCCATGCAAGGGAAGAGTCAGGGCGTTGGTTGGTTAAGTTGATGGAAGATAGAACAAATAGCGCTGTCGAAACAATTTTGATCTCCTTAGAGGAACATGAATTTGAACGGGTTGAGGCTTCAATAGAACCAATAGATTAATCGCAAGCACGAGCAAGAGGGACGACAATGGACGAAGAATTTGAATTTGAAGCACCTAAACCCCAAGAATCTCAGCGAGATAAATTGGATTTTCTGTTCCCATCTCGTCGCTACCTTGGTTATTGCACACCTGAAAATTTGGTGTTTGATGCAAACTTGCAAGAATTTTCACAACGAGTTGGTTACATTACCGCCTTAGAAACAGGTGGTAAAATTTCACCCCATGAAGCATTTCAGCAGCTCGAGGCTTTATGGCAGCAACTCAAAACTTCAAAAGAGAATCTGTTAGGTGTGGGAGATGAATAAGAGCTAGGGAATTTCTAAGTATGATGAAGGTAATCTTGCTTCAATCGCCCTTTTTATGCAGCTAGAACCTAATCAACGCACAAAATTAGACACTTCGGATGATGCGCTATTTTATGAATATCCCCGCTTTGTTACCCATGTTGACAATGGCTTTATTCAACAACTAACCAATTTGTATCGCGATCGCTTAACCCCTCAGACGCGGATTCTCGATCTGATGAGCAGTTGGGTGTCGCACTTGCCCGATGATTTGGAATTTGCCCATGTGGAAGGGCATGGTTTAAACCAAGAGGAATTGGCACGAAATCCTCGCCTCGATCGCTACTTTGTCCAAGATCTCAACCAAAATCCTCAACTTCCCTTGGCGGATGGGAGCTTTGATGCGGTGCTCAATACCGTCTCGGTGCAGTATCTCCAATATCCCGAGGCAATCTTTGCGGAAATCCATCGCATTCTCAAACCTGGTGGGATCGCGATCGTCAGCTTCTCCAATCGCATGTTTTACCAAAAGGCAATTCAAGCTTGGCGCGATGGTTCCGATGCCAGTCATTTACAGTTGGTAAAAAGTTATTTTGCCTCCGTGCCCCAAGGATTTACCAAGCCAGAGGCGATCGTCCAAACAACCCAGATGCCAGGCTTTCTATCATGGCTAAATGCAGGCAATAGCGATCCGTTTTACGCGCTGATCTCCACACGCTGTTAGGATAGAGCCATTAGCAGTTAGCTGTCAGCTTTTTTGTATAACAATCCTATGTGATACATAAGAGATTCTTTGTTCTGCCTAGACTTGTAGGGGCAATTCATGAATTGCCCCTACGCACTCATTTAGGATTGCTATAGCATGGCAGTTGCCTATAAATTCCCATGGATAGAATTCCCACAATATTGATGGTTTTTAAAGAGAGATTTCGCTTGCTTAGCTTTGCTTTGGGGGCGATCGCTTTACTATTTAGCTTGGTACTCGCAAGTTGTAGCGCACCCGTCCAAGATGGCAAAATTCATCTCACGTTTTGGCAGGGGGTAAATCCGCCCACCAATCGCGAGGTGGTGAATAAACTGGTCGATCGCTTTAACCAGAGCCAAAACCAAATTTTTGTGGAGTCGGTGTATGCAGGACAGCCCGATCAGCAAATTCCCAAGATTTTATCGGCTGTGGTCGGCAATGCCACCCCAGATTTGCTGTGGTATTCCCCTATGATTACAGGGCGACTGGTAGAACTCGATGCCATTCGCCCTGTGGATGACCTGTTGAAGCGATCGCCTATGGCAAGCGAACTCGACCCAGGACTGCTACCGACGATGCAGTATAGAGATCGGTTGTGGTCTGTGCCGTTTGGAGTGAATAATATCGGCATTTACTATCGTCCCAGTTTGTTTGAGGCGGCGGGCATCAAAAAATTACCCGAAACTTGGGATGAGTTGCGCCAAGTTGCCCAACAGCTAACCCGCGACACTGATGGGGATGGTCGCATCGATCGCCACGGCATCTTTTTACCCCTCGGCAAGGGTGAGTTTACGGTGTTTATCTGGACGCCCTTTTTATGGAGTGCGGGTGGCAATTTGGTTAAGGGCGATCTGCCGCAGTTAAATACCCCCGAAGCAACTACAGCGCTGAAACTTTGGGATGACTTGGTGAAATCAAATGCAGCAATTTTGTCTCAGCCCGAGCGCGGTTATGAAGAAGACAACTTTATCGCGGGGAAAGTTGCCATGCAGATCAGCGGCTCTTGGGCGCTGCGGTTTATGACCAAAAAGAAAATTGATTTTGGCGTGATGCCGATTCCACGCGATCGCATCGTGGCAACTACCATTGGTGGAGAGAATCTGTTTTTGTTTAAAAGCTCTCCCGAACGCGAAGCAGCCGCATGGAAATTTGCCGAGTTTGTCATGAGCGAAGCATTTCAGACAGAATGGGCAAGCCAGACAGGCTATTTACCGACCAACCTCAAATCGCAGAAGAGTGCGGAATATGCCAAATATATCGAGCAACAACCAGAGGTAAGTATCTTTTTGCAACAAATGTCGGCGGGGCGCACCCGTCCTCTCTCACCCGACTATCCGCGTATTTCTGAGAGCGTGGGCAGAGCGATCGAGGCAACGCTGTTACAAAAGAGTACCCCAGAGGAAGCCTTGGCAAAGGCTCAGCGAAATTTAGATTTGGTTTTGGGTAAAGGGTAATTAACCCGAACTGAGGTTAGCTACAGCCCATTCCCAATCAGGACGAAAGCAGACCAGTAATAGGGATGGTTGAAGTTAATCTCTCCCTGCTTTACCGATCTGCGAATCATGCTGAGCTGTGCCTCTCTGAGCGAAGTTGACATGCTGGTATTTCCCTTTTGCAAATTGCTATACAGCGCTTCCATTAACAACTGCGTGCCGCCATCGGATACCGTCCAGAGAGAAGCGATCGAAGCCTTTGCCCCCGCACGCTGTACCTGATAGCCAAAACCGAGAATTTCCGCACCATTGCCTAAGCTGCCTACACCTGTCTCGCAGGCACTGAGAACGACTAAATCGGCATCCTTGAGCTGCCAGTCATTAATCTCGGCTAGGGTGACTTTGCTGCCATCGCCAAACAACACGTAGGAATCTAAGGGGCTGCCCGATATAAACTTAGCATGGGTGGCGATGTGGACGATCGCATTACCAGAAACTTTTACTTTGCTGGCTTGGGCTGTGAAGTCCTGCTCGATGAGCTTGGTCGTATTTGGGAATGAAGTTTGAATGTTTTCGACTTCGGGAATGGTGGCAGGCAATCCGTCAACTCCAAATCGGTTTTCTCCTTTTTTACCACCAAATGCACCTGCAAAGATACGAATGTTGGAT
Source organism: Tumidithrix helvetica PCC 7403 (assembly GCF_965232925.1). Taxonomy (NCBI): domain Bacteria; kingdom Bacillati; phylum Cyanobacteriota; class Cyanophyceae; order Pseudanabaenales; family Pseudanabaenaceae; genus Tumidithrix; species Tumidithrix helvetica. Next base: position 36,210 of record NZ_CBDDRA010000001.1, on the reverse strand, counting down.
TGAGGTTTGCTATCTGGATCGAAGAGGCTATAGGCAATCAGGTTATCGATGCGATATTTCTCTACTAACCACTGTTTGCCATCATAAAGTGCAGCAAGGGGAATGTAGCGCAGGATTCCGTCAGGGGCATAGAGAATGGTGGTAGCGTTGGCTTGTTTGAGATCGGCTTCGATGGGTTTGATCAGAATGTCGTAGAGTTTGGGGCTAGAGTTTTTGATGTCTAGGGAAGTGTAGTCTCGCAAGTCAGCGCGAACATCTGTAACGAGTTTCTCTAGATCGGCTTTTTTGATGGGAACGGTGCGGTTGATGGGGAAGGTATTGGCGGAGAAGACGATCAGTTCCAAACGATCTTCGAGAATCAGGGGATAGAGTAGGACAGCTCCTTTTGGTAGCTTTTGTAAGTAGTCAGGAACTTTGTTGATTTCTGATTTTGGCAGTTGCTGAATCTGGCTGGCAAGTTGGCGGTTGAGTTCTGGAATCTTTTCATAGCTGAGAGCTGATAGCTGTTCGCTCATCGCTTTCTCTGGCGCTAAAAGTTCGACTCCCTTTGCCGTGCGATCGTTTCCTTTGACATTTTTGAGATAGTCTTCGAGTTCTTGGATTTTGAGCAAGTCGAGAACTTGTAATGCTTCAGTGACTCGCCCTTGTTGGAGTAGGAGATCGACGAGACTACGATAGCTAACAGAGACGGTTTCTAAATAAGATTTTTGCTCCGATTTATCGAGTTTGCGAATATCTTTGCGAATGGACTCCCATACTTTGACGGATTGTTTGTAAAAGAGAATGGCAAGATCTGGTTGTTTTTGGGTTGCCAAGACAGAGCCGATATTGTTGAGCGCTTTGCCTTCGCCTTCTCTATCCTTGATTTCCCGCGTGATCGCTAAGCTTTGCAGTTGGTACTCGATCGCTTTGTCGTACTTGCCGAGGTATATGTAAGCGTTTCCCAGATTTCCAAGCACTGCGCCTTCAACCAGTCTGTCTTTGATTTCCCGCGTGATCGCTAAGCTTTGCAGTTGGTACTCGATCGCTTTGTCGTACTTGCCGAGGTTTCGGTAAGCAATTCCCAGATTTGCCAGTGACTGTTCCTCACCCTTCCTATCTTTGATTTCCTGCGCGATCGCTAATCTTTGCAGTTGGTACTCGATCGCTTTGTCGTACTTGCCGAGAGCATCGTAAGCAATTCCGAGATTTCCCAGCGTTGTACCCTCACCCAGTCTGTTTTTGATTTCCCGCGCGATCGCTAAGCTTTGCAGTTGGTACTCGATCGCTTTGTCGTACTTACCCAGATAAAAGTAAGTGAGTCCCAGACCTCCCAGCGCTGCGCCCTCACCCAGTCTGTCTTTGATTTCCCGCGCGATCGCTAATCTTTGCAGTTGGTACTCGATGGCTTTGTCATACTTGCCGAGGTTTCGGTAAGCAATTCCCAGATTTCCCAGCGACTGTCCCTCACCCAGTCTGTCTTTGATTTCCCGCGCGATCGCTAAGCTTTGCAGTTGGTACTCGATCGCTTTGTCGTACTTGCCGAGGTCATCGTAAGCGTTTCCCAGATTTCCCAGCGACTGTCCCTCACCCAGTCTGTCTTTGATTTCCCGCGCGATCGCTAATCTTTGCAGTTGGTACTCGATCGCTTTGTCGTACTTGCCGAGGGCATTGTAAGCAATTCCCAGATTTCCCAGCGACTGTCCCTCACCCAGTCTGTCTTTGATTTCCCGCGCGATCGCTAAGCTTTGCAGTTGGTACTCGATCGCTTTGTCGTACCTGCCGAGGGAATAGTAAGCGTTTCCCAGATTTCCTAGCGCTGTACCCTCACTCTTTTTGTCTTTTAGTTCCTGCGCAATCGCTAAGGCTTGCTCTGCGTACTCGATGGCTTTGTCGTACTTGCCGAGGGCTTGGTATACGTTTCCCAGATTTCCCAGCGCATAGCTTTCTCCCTGACGGTTGCCGATCGCTCGGTAAATCTGTAATGCTTGCTGCCATGATTGAAATGCTGCCTCAAACTGACTGATGTAAGCTTGCTGAATCCCTTGCTGCAACAGCCGATCTGCCTCTGCCTGACGATTTAGTAGTGTCGTTTGGGCAGAAGCAGGCCCTAGTAATTCCCTAAGCGATTCATTCAATGCTAAAACTAGCTTGCGCTCTTGTGTTGTTTGGGCAGAAGCAGGTTCTAGGGGATAGAGGGTAGAGACTTGGCTGAAAGAGAGAGATAGCGCGATCGCAGTAACACCAATTAATTTCAGACGAGAGCGCATCGTACAAGCCTCCTAGGGCAATGTGTCACACATCTCAAAATCTACCACGCCTGCACTTTCAATAGCACGCTATTTTCGCCTAAGTTTTAGATAGCGACAGGTGTGGGTCTGTAGCCCCAAAGCACAAAGCACCACTCAAATTTGAGATGCAAGATTTCACAACACACCCGACTCAAGCTGCTCTAGATAGATAAACTCAGGAGCCTTCACTCCTGCCTCTGCTCTGATTTTAATCAGTTCGGGCGACTCAAAAAATGCCTTTGCTGCCGCAATGGATGTCCATTCCGAGAAATGGACAATTTTATTGGGTTCGTTCTCATATTTCAAAACTTGATAAGAACGTTCGCCAGCCTGCTTTCTGATACCTGAAGCCGCATCAAAGATTTTCTTCCAAGCTGCATAATTCTCGACTTCATGAATAATCAACACATACTGCATAACGACTTCTCAATATCTAAACAACTCAATCAACGCTGCGACAGATTTGGGATTTGGTACCTCCTGTATCATCAGTTCGGGATAAGAAAACCTGAAATTCTCGATCTAAACGACAAGAAGTCTATGCTCCGTATGAAGTATTAGAGGTACTGGCGCAAAGTCGAAGTAATCATCGAATAGATACTCGACTTTTGTAAGGAGTCCACCTTCGTGAACAAAATCATAAATTATTTCAAGAGGATCGTTTATCATTTTTCTAGTTGTGCGATCGCTATATTCAACTCAGTTTCTGGATACAAACTGAGATCGAGGAAATTGCCTTTGACTTCCACGCCATTGACTTGCATCGAGCTAACCCCTGAGTTTTTGCCGAGGGGATTTTTGACATGTAGATGCAGGGTCTTGCCGCGAAACTTGCGTTGGGCGCGAAACTCTTGCCAACCAGAGGGGATATGAGGATCGATCGCCATGCCAGTCAACGTAGGTTGGAAGCCGATGATGAAGTCGATACCGATGCGCAGCATCCATACCGCCGTGCCAGTCAGCCATGAGTGGCTCGCTTGCCCTTGGGTGGGATGATCTGGGCTGGTGACATACTCGGCATAAACGTAGGGTTCGACTTCATAGCGATCCAGATCTTTTGAGGAATTTAACGGCATCATGCGCTGATAAATCTCAAAGCCAAAATCGACATCCCCATTCAGTAAAGAAGCGAGTACGAACCAAGAGGAAGCGTGATTAAATATGGCTCCATTCTCTTTTTTGCCGGGGACACAGCGACTGATCAAGCCGACATTATCCTCAACTTCCGTATAGGAAGGAAAGACAATCTGCATTCCATAGGGTTTGGCGAGATATTTTTGACAGGAGGCAAGGGCGCGATCGCCTCTTTCCTTAGGAGCTAGACCCGAGATCACAGACCATGATTGCGCGTTGAGAAAGATTTTGCCTTGGGTATGCGCCGAGATTCCAATCGGTTCGCCATTGTCTCGAAATGCCCGTAAGTACCATTCGCCATCCCAACAGATATCATTTACGCTCTGACCGATCTGCTCGTACACTGTTTGGAAGCGCAAACGGGTCTCGCGATCGCCACGCAGTTCCAAAAGTGGGAAAGTTTTCTTGAGCGCATAGCCTAAAAAGAAAGCCCCCCAAGTTGTTTCTCCTTTTCCCTGCGGGCCCACATAATCGAGCGTGTCATTCCAATCACCCGTCATGATCTTGGGCATCCCATGTTCGCCTAAATTTGCAATCGCGTAATCCAAAGCACGAATGGTATGTTCGTAGACTGTTCCGCCAGCATCACCTTCAGAATCATCATGATAGGCAACCACTTCATCTAAGATTGAGAAATCTGCCGTCTCGTTCAAATATTCCACAATCCCAAAGGGAATCCATAGGGGGGTGTCGGAATGGTTGGTGCGTTCGCCTGTATTCGTGAGCTTAAAGAAATTATGCAGGGTCGAACCATTTTGAAATTGAAAGCGCAGGGCGTTGAGCAACCGACTGCGCACGCGTTCGGGATCGACCATGACCACGCCGAGAATATCTTGGAACTGATCCCTTAAACCCGTACCAAATAGCAGACCACCGTGATAGTAACCCGCATTCCTTGCCATATCAAAGGTAACGGCGGCTTGATACTGATTCCATACATTCAACATCAGATCGAAGTTGCGATCGGGCGTACTGACCTGCACTGCGGATAAATGCCGATCCCACTTCTGTTTGAGCTGTGCAAATTGGCGATCGATCTGCTCCAAATCCGCCAGATTTTGTCCTTCTTTTTGCAGAGGGCTAGGATCGCCTTTAGGCGAAATTGCCAAAATGACAGCAAAGTTACTGGTTCCATTGGCTGGAAGTTCTAATTTTGACTGCAAAGCGGCGATCGGATCGCCTGCGTTAATCTCCGTATTCTGCATGACCCCTGTGGCGATCGCTTCAGGATTTGCTTCCGATCGCCAACGTCCGATGAAGGTATCCAAGCTGCTGTCAAACCCTGTAATGGGGAGGGTTTGCGTAAAATAGATCTGATATTTCCAATCAATATTGGGCTGTTTTACAGATACACCTTTATTTAGCACCCAGTAACGCCGCGTTGCTACCAAGGCTTGCAGGTTGGCATCGAAATGAATATCTGTGAAATGCTTGTCGTTGGGTTGATTGATCAGGTCGTTCAACGCATTTCCCATCAACAGTTCTGTGAAGGTGTAAATCTCTAAGTTGCGATCGCTTCCACTCAAGTCTGTAAGTGTAATTCGCCAAATCTCGGCATTCGCATCTGTCGGTACGAAGTAGGTGATTTCACCCCTGATTCCATAGATCTCGGTAATAATCGTCGTATAGCCTTGTCCGTGATGGCATTCGTACTTGTCATAGTTGAGATCGATGGTGGGAGCCCAACTCAGCGACCAGTAATTTCCCGTAGAAACATCCTTAACGATCGCATAGCGACCGGGGCGATCCCAAGGCAGGCTGTTATAGCGCATACGATTAATGCGATTGTCACGCGGCGAATCTAAGAAGCTGAATCCACCTCCTGTATGCGAAACCAACCCCGTATAGTGCCCGTTCCACATATAGTTAAACCAAGGGCGAGGGGTTCTAGGATTTGTGATTACAAACTCGCGATAGTCCTCGGTGTAGTAGCCGTATTGATTGGTAATGCGATCGGTGGTGGTCATCTCTCGTAAAAAAATAGGATAAGATCGTGCGACAATCTCCGTAGATTAACCGAATTTGCGACTTTTTAAAACGGTATAAATTGTAGAAGCTTTTCGAGGTAGAGCTGATGAGTGTGACTCTAGATCGAAAAATCTCAGAGAACTCTTTCCAAAACACACTTGAGCAAAACCACGATCGATGGGTAAAAACCTCATGGGATGATTTTCTGACCAGTTTGCAATGTCTTAAGAACTGCTGCCATATCATGACTCAACAGTGCATTTACATTGAGCCATAACCCTGTAAATTCTCGACTACAGAGCATTCCATTGACATCGGGTTCTAAGTTCTGATATTCGCCATTTTCTAAAACAAACCAATCGATTTGTTGATCTAATGTCCGCTCCTTCAATGAGTTCGGCTTTTTTGATGTTTGATGCGGCATACCGACGTTCAAATTCATCTCGATCTAAGCGATCGCCATTTTCGAGAATGGTCAAATGGGATAGAGAGTTCGCGATCGCCATAGCTATTCCTGCCCAAGCTTTTAGGTGTTTTAGAAGCGAATTGCGTAGAAACTAAAGCATAACATATGCCATTTAAGGCGCGATCTACAAAACTGTTTACCAAAAGCTCAAGAGCAAGCGGATCGCCCAGCGATCGCGCTTCTCCAAAGCAATTACCAAATTACATGACAATCATAGTTTTGAAAAACTGGGTCTCGACTAATTAATGCTGCATTTTCAACTTTAGATTGAGCGATCAGAAGTCGATCGAATGGATCTTTATGATGAAACGGTAAATTTCTTAATTCCAGAATATGGGGAAATGTTACAGATACTAGAACGATATTATTCTGCTCCTGTTGAATCCTGAGCATAAGTTCTAAGTCATCTCTGAGGGTTAGTTTTCCTAACTGAATTTTGATTTGCATTTCCCATAGGCTGACTACACTGACGAACAGTTCGTAGCTGGGATCTTGGAGTAATATCAGCGTATCACTAGGAATCTTTTCTGGTTCGCTATGCCACCACATAAAGGTGTGGGTATCCAATAGTAATTTCATGCTTCGCCAAGCCAAAATTCATCGGGTAGCGGATCGTCAAAGTCATCGGTGAATAGGCAAGAGCCTAGACCGAGTCCGGGCGATCGCAGCTTTTTGAGTGGTGTAACTTGAGGTTCTTTTTTAACCTTTCTTTCTACCCATTGCAATAGCTGTGTAGCTAGTTGAATTTGCTCCTGAAGATCCAGATTTTTAGCTTCGGATAAGAGATCTTGTAAAGTCATATAATTTCCCTCTCTGACGAGATACTAGGCTATTTTCTCAACCGTTTCACAAATTCATATAGCTCGCTTAGATCGTCTTCTTTTATCTTGCTAATTTCTGCATAGATTAGTTCTTTAAGAGTCATGCCAATCTTTCCTCAAATCCTCTTTCTGAAAGTATAACTTTTTAGAGAGCACTAGCAATTTCTCTCACAACAATTTCGTTTATGGGCTTATAATGCCTGAAATGCGCTATAACTCGCCATGACTCAAGAGCCAGAATCGAAAGAAGCAAAATCTAAGTCCGACAAGCAAAGTACTACCAGTAGTGCGCCTAGTACCGAGAAGAAATTTGTGCAGCGATCGCTTCAGGCAATTGCGCGATGGTCACCTTTAGGGGGAACAAGTTTTGCTTTTGGCTCGTTTTTGCTCAAGCAAGAATGGGCTACGGCTTTGGCGCTATTTCCTGTAACGGCAATCTCAGGGGTTTGGGCAACGTACAGCAAAAATTTTATCGAGCGATTGAGTGAAATTTATGCTGAGCGTGGCAAGAAGGATGCTGAAGGCTTTGTAGCGAATATGGATCGCTGGAATCAGTCTTTTACTCAAGCTTGGAGCGAGTGGAGTAAATGGCAGTTTTCAGGTTTTGAGGCAAAGTATCTGCAATGTCAGCGTTGGGACTGTCACGAAGATTATGCCGTTGGGCTAAAGGAAGAAGAAGATCTGCCTCAGAGCAATCCATTATTGCAAGAAGTGTTTGTACCGTTACAACTTTCGACAGATTCGATGGAAGCAGGTTACGAATTTCGGCAACGTGGTGAAGAGTACCCAGTGATGCAGATCTGGGATTTGCTGCGGCTTGTCAAACAAAAAGATAACTATCGTCAAATTGTGATTCGGGCTTGGGGTGGCTATGGCAAATCAACACTGTTAAAGCATCTAGCCTATACTTACAGCGTTCGAGGATATGGCAAATATCGAGCGCCAAAATTCATTCCATTTTTGTTGTATTTAGCAGATTGTCGAAAAGAAATCATCAAAGAAAATCCGCCAAATTTGCCAGAATTATTAACTTCCTATCATTTCAAAAGATTACCAAAATTGTCACAGGCTAAGGGGTTGGAGGCTCCACCCAACTGGGCGCTAAATTTGCTCAATCAAGGTGATGCGTTGGTGCTGTTTGATGGATTTGATGAAGTACCACCCTCTGAGAGAACAAAGGTAAGTGAGTGGCTGAGTTGGGAAATGCAGCAATATCGCAAGTCTGTTTTTATATTGACTTCGCGCCCAACCGCCTACAAAGAGGATGATGTAGCGAGGAAACCTTCAGCTAGTTTTTGGATTCAGGATTTTAATCGAGAACAGCGCAAAGAATTTGTGGAACAGTGGTATCTATGCCAAGAACGTCATGCAAGAGCGGAACGCAATACGCCAGATGTGGGACAAAAAGCGAAAGAAAGAGCAGCTTCTTTGTTAGCACAAATTGAAGCACGTCCAGAACTCAATGATATTGCGGGTAATGTGCTGTTGCTAAACATGATGGCGCGTTTTCATCGGGATAAGCAGGGAGCAGAGTTGCCCCAGCGCAGAGTGGAGTTATATCAGGATATTTGCGAGATGCAATTGGGACGGCGACCAAAAGCAAAGGGAGTTACTTTACTGCTAAATTCCATCAGCCAACGTCAGGGAGTATTGCAAAATTTGGCTTTGAGGATGATGGTTCGGGTAGCAAAAAATATTAACGATAAAGAAGGATTTAAACAAATCCAACGGAATAGCTTATTACAACTGATCGAAATGTCTTTATCCAAAATCGATCCCGATGTGGATTCGGAAGAGTTTTTGACACAAATGGAACAGGTAAGCGAACTGTTAGTAAAAAGAGATGGAAGTATCTATCAGTTTTCGCACCTCAGTTTTCAAGAGTTTTTGGCGGCTGCGGAAATTGTACGCTTAAAGGAAGAGGGTGAAAGGTTGATTTTTAAATGCTTAGGCGTCAGTACATGGAAAGATCTAATTTTGTTTTATGCTAGCCTAGTCAATCCAACTAGAATTATTCAAGAGGCGATTAATCGCAATCAGACAGATTTAGCATATCAAATCTATCGCCAAACAGATAAACGATTAAATCTGTTACCTGCGGAAAGGAAAGCACTACAGGGTCTCAAAGAACCTGTAAAAACTTCGCGATATCAAAAGTTAGAAGAACATCTCAAGACGAAGCAATGGTTCGAAGCAGACCAAGAAATCTATCGCTTGATGATTACGGCGGCGGGTAAGGACGAGGGACAGTGGTTTGAGCCAGTGGACTTGCAGGAGTTTCCCTGTGATGAGCTATTGGCAATCGATCGCCTTTGGGTGCAGTACAGCAACGGGCTTTATGGCTTTAGCGTCCAAAAGCAAATTTATGTAGAATGTGGTGGTAAGCTAGATTTTAGTTATCCAAGTGAAAAGGCTTGGGATCAGTTTTGCGATCGCATAGCGTGGAAAAGCGAGGGTAAATGGGTGAACTATCCTCAGCCATTTTTAGATAATAATTTCATAAATAATAAGGGACATCTCCCCTTTATTTTTAAGCTGTATTTTTTTAAGAGTTATGAGGTTGGACTTCTTTTCTCGCATCGAGACTTGTGAAGTATAATCCATAAGGCTTTTACACTTCTATTTGCTACGATATAATCAATGCGAATTGAGATCCCCGACTTTTTCTTTGTAGGCATAGATAACTTTTTTCATTCCCACAAAAAGTCGGGGATCTGTGCCGACGCGGCATTTGTCGCTCACCTCTATCCCATGAGAATTGAACTAGCATAACCTCAGTTCGAGATAAGAAAAGCTGAAATCCTTTATCTGAGCTATTGATGCCGTAAATGCCAAATTCTCCCAAAAAAATCCTATTTATCCAGAAAATCAGGGCAGGCACGGGGGCGCTGCCCCTACGAATTGTGGTAGGGGCGATGCCCCCGTGCTCGCCCTGAACGCTTGTACACCCTATGTTTCGTTCTCAATACCTTATCCTGAATTCACGTTAGCATAGATTTTTGGAGATCTGGCGAGCGAGTTTTCCCATAGGATAGTTGGATAACTCCGCGATCGCAACCCAATCTAAGCAGGGGTGTTTGCACAATTTCTCTGATGATTCTCTAAACGGAAAAAGATAGGCATGAAGCGTCACTCGAAAATGGGTGTAGGCATGTTTGTAGGTTCCAAACAAATTGGGAACATAGGTTCCCACAGGAAATTCCTTCGCAAATGCAGTCACGAATTCAGAGCCAAATTCAGTACTAAATTCAGTCAAGAGAAATTGGTGTAGGAACTTTGGCAGGTTTGCGCCTTCGCGGCGGGACGCGTCCTGTAAGGAATCGCCAGTCAAATTCTCATCCACATAGCAACAGGGAAACTCCCACAATCCACCCAGCAAGCCTTTCTCCTGTCGCTTAGTCAGCAAGACCTTCGATCCAGATTCAGTTTCTTGCAGAATAATCGCTGCCACAGCCGATCGCTGAGGAATCTGTTTGTGGGGTTTCGGTACGGGGCGATCGCTTTGAATGCCCAACCCATAGGCTTGACAATCCGATCGCAGCGGACAGAGTTCGCATTGAGGATGGCGCGGCGTGCAGATCGTCGCACCCAAATCCATCCAAGCTTGGTTGTAGTCCCCTGCGCGTCCAGAGGGAAGATGCGTTCTTGCCAGTTCCCAAAGGATGCGATCGCCTTGGGAAGAGCCTAAAGGTTCCACCACATTAAACAGCCTAGAGAGCACCCGCCGAATATTGCCATCCAGCGTTGGTTCGTCACAAGCAAAGCAAATGGAAGCGATCGCGCCAGCGGTGTATCTGCCAATCCCCGACAATTTCCGCAGGTCTTGCAGGTTATTGGGAAGTTGACCGCCATAATCCCGAACGACTTGTTTGGCAGCTTGATGTAAATTTCTGGCACGACTGTAATAGCCCAAACCCTCCCAGAGTTTCAAAACATCCTGTAAAGAAGCCGCAGCCAGATCGGCGATCGTGGGGAATTGTGCCAACCAGCGATCGTAGTAGGGAATTACTGTGTCAACGCGGGTTTGTTGCAGCATAATCTCTGATACCCAGACCGCATAGGGGTCGGGATGATCGCGCCAAGGTAGCTGGCGGCGATGTTGGTCGTACCAATGTAACAAGCGATCGGCAATTGTCAATGTCATGCGATCGGAAAAATCATTCGAGTAGGTGGCTTGTTCAGTAGAATTATGAATGCTTGTGCGTTTTCATATAGCAATCCTATTCGATCTGCGAGAGATTCTTTTCTCAGCGTAAATGAGTAGGGGCAATTCATGAATTGCCCCTACTCATCTAGGATTGCTATAGGCTCAAATTTAATCCTAACCCCTTAAGATATGACCACTGACAAAGAAGTTGTCCGCAATTATTTCAATACCGTTGGCTTTGACCGCTGGCGACGCATCTATGCCGATGAATCCGTCAAAGTCAATAAAGTACAACTAGATATTCGCACAGGACACCAGCAGACCGTAGACTACGTGCTGCAATGGTTTAAAAAAGACGGCAACTACAGCCAAATCAGCGTTTGCGATGCGGGTTGTGGGGTTGGCAGTTTAAGCCTGCCCCTCGCCGCCGCAGGGGCAAAGGTATATGCCAGCGATATTTCCAAGCAAATGATTGCCGAGGCAAAAACACGCGCTACCGATCCTGAAAACCCAGTATTTACGGTCAGCGATTTAGAGAGTCTATCGGGTGAATACGATACGGTGATTTGTCTGGATGTGCTGATTCACTATCCGATCGAGCAAGCCGAGTCGATGATTAAACACTTGGCATCCATGGCAAAATCCCGCTTAATTCTCAGTTTTGCGCCAAAAAATGCCTATTACTCCCTACTCAAAAAAGTGGGCGAACTATTCCCCGGCCCCAGCAAAACCACCCGCGCTTATCTCCATGCTGAGTCTGATATCAAACGCTTATTGGCGGATAATGGATTTCAGGTAAAGCGTAAAGAACTAACCTGCACGCAGTTTTACTTTTCGCGTTTGTTAGAAGGCGTTCGCAATTAACGAAGCTAAAAAAAGCTGAATAGAAAGCATGAAATTCACAACATCTTTGGTTCTGACCTTTAGCCTTTCACTCGGCTTGATTTCGCCTACCTATGCCTACACAGGTCTGGGGAAAACCAGCGTGGATGCAGCGACGCTCAAACGCTATGCACCGCCTGCCCTAGACCCTGCGATCGCCAGACAAATTGAGGCAATCTTAGACGTGCGATCGCCTGGGCTAGGATTCCTCACTCCCGATGGCAAGAAATTGTTTTTTGGGTGGGCAGCAACCGGTTCATCCCAAGTATGGCGAATTGATGGGGCGCAACGCTTTCCCGTGCAAGTCACGGGTGGACAGGATTCCACCTCGATGGTGGGTATCACCCCCGATGGGCAGTACTTGCTCTTATCTCGCGATCGCCAAGGCGAAGAAAATGCAGGGCTTTATCTCCAGTCCACCCAAGGTGGGGCAGTGCAAGAGATCCAACATCAGCCCAAGGTCAAAACTTCGCTGCAATACATCGCCGATGATTCTCGCACGATCTATTTCTCTGCAAACAATCTGCGTCCCGACTCCTTTGCAATCTATCGCTACGATTTGCAAACAAAACAGAAAACCTTGATTTTGGCGGAATCGGGCGTGTGGTGGATTGCGGATGCATTACCCAATGGGAAATTCCTGTTTGGCAAAGCTACGGGGAGCCAGTCGCGGGAATATTACGAATTTGACGAGACCACCAAGCAACTCACCCCAGTTTTAGGACAGGGCGAAAAGGAAGATTATCGGGCAGAATTTGGCGCTCATCCTGGGGAATTGTTGGTACTGACTTCAAAATTTGACGAGTTTCGCCGCCTCTATCGCTATATAAAAGACCCAGTAAAAGATTCGGCAAAAGATTCAACGAAAGACCCAGTAAAAGATCCCGTGCGTGGCAAGTTCTCACCGATTACGCCAGCGATGCCTATGGATATCTCTAGTTTTGATATCGATACCACCAAGCAACGCATTCTCTATACGGTCAACGATCGCGGTTATAGCCGTCTCGAAGCGATCGATGCGCGGACATTTCAACCCATTCCTTTACCCCAATTTCCTCAAGCCAATCAAGTCTATGCAGGCACGACTACACGTAACGGTCGCTTTACCACAATTGGCGTAGAGACTGCCAAAGCCCCGCGTACCAGTTATGTCTATGACTGGTCAACCCAAACCTTGACCCAATGGGTACTCCCTAGCACCCCAGAAATCGATCCCAACGAATTTGTCGCAGGTACGTTGGAATCCTATCCTGCCCGTGACGGTACGCAGATTCCTATGTTTGTCTATCGCCCAAAGCAGTGCCTACAAACTTGCCCTGCGATCGTACATTTTCATGGTGGGCCTGAAGCCCAGAGTAAGGCGAGCTTTAATCGACTGGCACAAATCTATGTCAAAGCAGGGTTTATCTATGTAGAGCCTAACGTGCGCGGCAGCGAGGGCTATGGCAAAACTTGGTTAAATGCAGACAATGGCGTTAAAAGGTTAGAAGTGATTAGCGATATTGAAGATGCCGCCCTCTATATCCGTGCGAATTGGCAAGTGAATGGCAAACCGCCCAAGATTGGCGTAATGGGAGGTAGTTATGGCGGATATTCGGCGCTGATGGCAATGACAAAATTTGCAGGCAGCTATGATGCAGGGGTGTCCATCGTAGGCATGAGCAATCTGCTGACGTTTTTGCAAAATACCGCAGCAGCAAGGCGGATCTTGCGAACTTCTGAATATGGCGACCCCGATCGCGATCGGGCTGCCCTGATTGCCCTCTCTCCAATTACCTATGTAGATCGAGTGAAGTCCCCTTTGCTGATCGTTCAAGGGGCAAACGATCCGCGCGTACCTGTGGGGGAAGCAGTACAAATGCAAGCGGCGCTAGAGAAACGCCAGATTCCATCCCAGTTGATCCTATTTCCTGATGAGGGACATGGTGCAGGTAAGCGTAGCAATCAGGTCTTAGAGATTGGACATACCCTACGTTTTTTTCAGCAGCACTTGCAATAGATGCGGTGATATTTTGGCTCCGTAAGGAACCCCATAATGAAAATGATTTGGCACTGATGAAAGTACCAAATCATTCAGGTGTTTCCACCAAATCAGCAATTATTCATTGGCATTAATTTAGTCCAACTACGTAGGTTCAGGAGGAGGTGGTGGTGGCGCTACAGGAGGAGGTGGAGGTGGAGGTGGCGGTGGTGGCGGTGCGACAAATATAGGTAATGGGGGAAGAGTTCCACCAGGAGGAATGTTCACTCGTACTATTGATACATCTCCTTCAGGAGACATATCAATGATGTTGCTGCGAAGTCTATTCCCGTCATCATTGTAGTTGTCATTGAAAACATTCGTTCCTTCCGCAAAAGCAGTAGGAGTTAATGTGGAAAGCAAAGGGACAAAACTAAAACCAGCAAGGGCAATAGCTATCCATAATTTTTTAGACATAACTAGACTGCCTCCATGGCAATGTTTAGAATGTAAAAGTCGTTCTGATCGCACCGATAGTAATCGTATCGCTACCTGTACGATTGCCTGGATTGAATAGGAAAATCAAACCTGGCGTAATACTGATATTGTTAGAAATTCGATAGCGATAAAACACTTCTAGATGGGTTGTGGCAGTGCTCTGCCCACCCGCTGCGGCTCCAGATGTGGCTGATAGGGGATTGCTCAGATAGTCAGGAACGTTGCTATTGCCACTCAAGTCACTGCCTGTAATTTTAGGCAGTTGCCCCACATAGATGCCCCCCAAATTACCATCCTTAAACAGATCGGGGAAAGTTAGATAAGACATCCAGTTAAAGGTCTGAACGCTGCCTGACAAACCATTGACTGTTGAGCTGGTAAAGCCAACCCATCCACCAAAGTTAAGCTTTGGCAAAATTCGCCAGTTCACTGTACTGCCAAAGGCATCTGTATGCGTTGGTAACGTCCCCCCCAGCGTGTTAATTGCCACAATGTCATCACCCACACCTGTATTTAATCTACCCAATCCTGCATTGTTTGTATACGAGTGGAGATAATACAAGGCGATATCTACAGGATCGACAGGTGCAAATACAAATTGTGCGCCTGCGGTATAGTTTCCACCAAACAAGCCGCCATTACCATTCGCCGTTGCTGGCGCAGACGCTGCATAAACACCTTGTAAACTCATGGTTTTGCTGATTTGCCAGTCAAATCCCACCCCACCCGTTGTGTTACCAAGCCCTAAAATCGGATTGCGCTGAGCAAATAATGAGATGGAGCCTTGTCCAGCACTCTGATAACGATTGGGTCCACGAAAAACCGTGATTGGGTTAACGCCCGCAGGCCCAACAATAACGGCGAGGTTATCGGTAACAAGCGTGCGATAGGTTAAATCGCTGAGGACAACGGCGTTGCCCGTATCTCCTGTGAGAGACTCGTAGCCTAACCGCGTAAATAAGTTGTTAAAGCCGCTGTTTCCAGTTGCTGCTGTGGAGATATTGCCAATGCTAAGACCTGTAAGCAGAACGTTGCGGCGATCGAACTGCGTTAAGAATGTGAGTTCGACATTGCTGCCGAGGGTGAGGTTGGTTCCAGTATCAGGGGTACTTAACCCAACAATTCTGGAAGTATTATTTGTCCGTCCTTGTAAACCAAAGATAGCTTGTCCAAAAAGTTTGGTGGTCGTGGAAAATTGCTGGGCTTCCAGTTTTGCAGTTTTAGCTTCTAGGGCATCAACCCGCCCGCGCAGGGTGGCAAGTTCGGCAGCAAACTCTTCTTGCAGTTTCTGTAGAGCCGCTAGGTCTTCTTTACTGACTTTGTCAGCCAAGCCTGCGGAAATAATTTCATTAATCTTATCGAGGCAGGCATTTAGACCCGCAGCAAATTCATAACGACTTAAGGCTCTTTGACCGCGATAGGTGCGATCGGGATAGCCTGCAATGCAGCCATAGCGCTCAACCAGAGATTGCAATGCTGTAAATGCCCAGTCCGTCGGACGAACGTCACTTAGCTGTGAAACGGAGGTAACATTCTGGGCGGTTTTATTGGTGGCAGGGATGACTTTCTGCTGACCGATCTTTTGGATCAGAACCGATTCTGTTGATAGTTCGCGGGTGGGAGCAGTTTTTTCTTGCGGACGCTTTAACATCGGATCGCTGCCGATCGCCTGAATCAAACTCGAATCACTTGCCTTTGCTGCATTGGTTGGAACGGTTTTGGTTTGGGCTTGGGCAATGCCACCTACGAGCGTGGAAGATGCGATCGCAGCCCAAAACCACAATAAATTCGCCTTGCGCCAATCTTGACGATTGTTAATTTCCTGAAATCTAAAAGACATTTGACGACTCCTGACACACTCTTACACACACGCTACAGATAATACATGGAATATAGAGACATGAGATAAATATGAACATACAACTCAATGATTCTCAATTTGGGATAAAAAACTATTAAAATCTTGCGTGCAGAAGGGGATGAGGATTACTTGCAAGCCCCAAACACCTATAATCGATCGATCTCGTCCGTATTAAGAATTGCTTCCTGTAGGCTTTTTGAGGGGATTTGGGGATTTCAGAGATTTGCGAGCATTAAGTCATTAACAATTCGTTACAATAGTCTTAGCAGCTTATAAAAAACTCCTATGCACCTAACTTGGCTAGACAGCAACTCTTGGTCGATCGAATTGGGCGGACAACACATTTTGCTTGACCCTTGGTTGGTGGGTAGTTTGATGTTTGGCAATGCGGCTTGGCTATTTAAAAGCGATCGCAAGACCCCCCGTTCCATTCCCGAAAATATTGACCTGATCTTGTTGTCGCAGGGTTTGGAAGATCACGCCCATATCCCCACGCTAAAGCGACTCGATCGCCAGATTCCTGTGGTGGCTTCTCCTAATGCGGCAAAGGTCGTGAAGGAATTGGGCTATACCCAAGTCACAACTTTGGCACATGGCGAAACCTTTACCCTGCCCCAGCAACTGGAAATCAAAGCCGTCCCAGGATCGCCTGTAGGCCCCACCGCCGTAGAGAATGGCTATATTCTGCGCGATTTGGTCAATGGAACTTCTTTATATTACGAACCCCACGGTTATCATTCCCCTACACTCAAGGATTCCGCGCCTGTGGATGTGGTGATTACGCCAATTATCGATCTAAAGGTTCCATTACTGGGAGCCGTAATTAAAGGGCAAAAAGGAACCTTACAGGTAGCCCAGTGGCTGAAGCCACAAGTGATTTTGCCCACAGCCGCAGGTGGAGATATTACCTTTGAAGGATTGCTCCTAAAGTTCCTCAAAGCCGAAGGTGGTGCGAAGGAAATGCGATCGCTGTTGGCTCAAAATGGCATGACTACAGAAGTGATCGAACCAACCCCTTGGGAACGGTTTGAAGTGCGTCTAGCTCAGAAATCCTGCATTTAAAATCACGCTAATACATTCGATCTAAAGCGCGTTCGCCGCCCCAAGATTCCACGATTTCATCATCGTATCTATCCGCAGTTTCCAAAACCGATGAGACAGAAGTATGAAGTTCCTTGCGATCGCAGGTAGAACCCACCAAGGTCGAGTGAAATCGAATATCGCCATCGTCATCTACGCTAAACACGCCAAACTGTAACTCAGAGTTTTGCTTTAACAAAAAGCGCATCAGATCGGCAGTTAGCTCTGCTCCTGTGACCACATAAGACCAAGTAGCAATAATTGCTTCTGAGTTGCCCCAAGGCAGCACCTCCACCATTGCCGTTGCCGACCCCATCGGCAAAATAAAGATCGGCAGATCGTAGGGTGGAATCGCTAGATTTTCATACATTTCATGGAGCCAAGGCTTAATTTTTTCGTAACAAACTTTTTGGGCGATGGTTGCAAACTTCATCTCGACTCTGGGGTTAAGGCCTTTACAAAATATTTAGATGGCTCGATCTCTGAGCGCTAAGAATAGAGATAGCGTTAACGTAAAGTTAACTGTTTCTTATTCTGCCGAAATTCTGGCATTTAATTGGTAATTTTGACTACGCTATGATGTCTCTTGGTTACTTATTGCTTACTTACTCAGATTTATCTACGGGTAAAATTTATGACGGCAAAGACAAACTACATTGACTCAGAGCATTATCGCCAAATGCTGGTCAGGGATGGCGATCGCCGCTTTCATGAATGGCACACCAGTTTTTTGCAGTACCAACAAATGTTTCTCAATCGCGGTAAAACGGCAAAACCTAAGGACATATCGAGATAAATCGAAAACTTTCGCAAAATACCTGTATCAATTTGCAACAAGCCTCTAATACAGCGCGTCTTCAGATTTGGCTAAAGATTGGCTAACTACTTCACAGCATGAACCCAGAGCGATCGTCGGACACTTCCAATATTTCCCCAGACGCGGAGTTAGCCCAATTGCAGCCGATCAAGGCGCATCTGGACTTGGTGCTTTTGGCATTAGAGGCGCTAACAGGGATTGGCTCAGAGGCAATGCTACAAGCGGCTGAAGATTTAGGCTTACATGAGGTACTCAGCGATCGCATTACGCTTTGGCGACTGCGGCAGGCAAGTCCGTTGCGTAAAGGCAAGGGGGGACGCAAAAAGTTAGACGTCGATGAAGCAAGAGCAATGACCCTGATCAGCGGTTATCTGGCGGTAAAAAGTCAGTTCGGCATTCGGAATGCCGTGGCACAGTTGGAGAAATGTACGGCAAACAAGCGCCCACCTTACAAAGAGGCGATCTTGGGGGACTATCTCGATCAGTTTAACAACCTCTATCAAGAGCGCATGGCAGAAGAAGATCAACTTGCGCCAGACGCATTACAAAAGTTAGCGTTAAAATTATTAATAGACCTATTGTTTTATAGTTCGCCTACGGGTTCTCGCCATCTTTGGGTGGCTTTATTAGAGCGCAGCCGTTCATGAATTCTCAATCCCAGACATCTCAAATGCGTCGCTACGATCTGCCTACCTGTTTGCTAGAGGTTTGGTCAGAGCGATCGCCCCTGTCAGAATGGACAGATCGTCCTGTTGCCAAAAATCTCCGCTTTCGCCTGCGGATCGAGCAGCAAACGCAGCAAAAGGTGATTAAAGGGAATCAAAGCCAGATGACAAGGCTGATTGAGGCAGTAATTACCCATGTCGATCGCCTGTTAAGTAGCGATCGCTTACCCGATCTCACCCATACCCTTACGATTCCGAATTTTCACGCACTCAACTTGAGTACGCTCCAGCTATTCGATCTGTTTACCAGCCTAGAGCAATGTGCCGATGAGATTGCAATCTTGCCCAGCCTTGAGCTAGAGGTCAGACGGGTAACACCTGCTTGGCTAAAAATTGTGGCAGTGGCGATCGCTTCCGTTGGTGTGACCTTGGGCGGACTGCGCCTGTTGACGCCGCAGTCTCCCAGTTTACAGATTGCTTCTACGCCTAATTCTAATGTGGGTTCTAGTTCTGAACAAGCCAATTCCCCCCAAGCCAGATCGGGTGTGGGCAGTGCTAAGACTAGTCCGAATAAAGATACTAATGGGAATGTGGCGATGCAACCCAGCCAGCCAACTCTCAGTCAGCCAAATCCCAGTAAGACCGATCCACTTCCTTCAGTCCAAACGCCACCACAGGGCAATGCGAGAACGCAAGTTACACCGAATACTGGTTCTACAACTCCTATAGCTCCTACAGTGCAACCGAACTTTGGTACTACAGACAATCGCTTCCGCCGTCCTGAAATCGATAAAGTAGCTATAACACCCCCTGCTCCTGTAGCACCTCCTGCTTCTGTGACTACACCAAGCAATGCTCCTGCTCCACCCATGCGGGCAAATCCAATCGTACCGAATTTGGAACCCAAATTGGAAGAAAGACAGCAGCCTGGAACTTCAGTGCAATCAGGTCGCGCCAGCGTTCCTGCTCCATCGGGAGGAGATCTGGCTGCGGAAAGAAAAGTAGATGGAATTGCTTCAGGTTCGACAACTTCGAACACAGGTAAACCTGTGGAAGATGCGATGCCTAAACCTCAAGATCGCGATCGCCCGTCTGCGATTAAAGTTGTCAGCCTTGAGTCCGTCGATGATGAGATTGGGCTGCGCAAAGACACCTCAAATGCTTATGTCACATCCCTTTCTGAATATTTGCAAACCCTGCGATTGTCGTCGACTTTGCGTGGAACGATCGCGATCGAATTGGTGCTACGCGATCGCCATGTGGAATCCGTCGCGATCGATACGCAATCCTCGAATTTTTACAATACCGATAGCAAAGCAGCAGTGGATGAGATTCAGCGATCGCTGCTCAACTGGACTGCACCTCAAGCCCTTCAGGGAGGTGTATCGAATACTCCTGTTAGATTGCGGTTAGTTCTACAAATTCAATAGTGCTTTCGCTTCTATGGCAGACAGTCTGTATCGAGTTCTCTAGATAAATAACGTCAGTTCGGGCTAAGAAAACCTGAAACGCTATACATTCCAAGGATTCCCCCCAGCCCCCCTTGGAAAAAAGGGGGAGAACTCACTTCCCTTTTTCAAGGAGGATACCCTATCGGGCAGGGGGATCAAACCCCTCGGTTCCAGCAAGTCGGCTTACTCTGTTCCAAAATCCTTAACCCGAACTAAAGCTGGACTATTAATAATTTACACAATTGGGTGCAATAAAATCTTCGCGCACCCATCCTCTGGTTCGACTTGGAGTATATTCCACGTAAAACCAAGTTGCGCCTTCGCTATCTATACGGCTAATGCGATTTCCAGAATAATTATTCAACATATTCACAACTTGACCGACCAAGATAAAACCTGGGCTGCCATATTCGGTTCCTGCTCCTGTCCGCATATTCACGCGCGAACCCTGCTGTTGTCCAACAATTTCGACATAGCAATCGCTCCGTTCTTGGGCAGTAGCGATCGGGGTAAATTGGGGTAAAAGTGTTGCTGTGGATGCGATTGCAGTGAGTAACAAAGCTCTGATATTCATAGATTTTATGTTTGACGAACCAGTGGTTGGGGTGTTGATTTTCCTAGCTCGCTTCATGGTACTAATGCTTATATTCTATATTTGTCAAGAGATAAGCAACAAAATTTAGTTTCCAATCAACTTTCCCGAAAGTGGGTAACGTATCTTTATCTTGGCTGAGTCCCTATGACTCCATTCCTGATGAATATGTTCCGCTAAGCAAGGAGAAAAACAAGATTTCATAGGGATTTTATGATTGAGATCGCTGTTGGCTAGTAATCTCGATCGCAAGCACAAATAGAGGAAACGATAGAATGAAAAGCAGGAACTTAGAAATGGAGTTTACATATGCAAGCCAGCGATCGCAGACTTGAAGCCAAAGAAGTGCAAGCGACTTCAGCAGGGGTAATTCGCCTCAAACCTCAACAATTCATTCACATTCTGGATAACAATACTGGCATCACGCGCTTAGAGATTGGACCACAGACGATTACCTTAAAAGATCACGAACGGCTGATCTTGCGCCCCGAGCCCATGATTATCGTACCGCCCCGCCACTACTGCATTGTCACGAACCCAGTCATGCGCGATCGAGATGGAGTACCCATGGTCGATCCACACGGTCAAGTGCGCTTGCACTATGGCGATCAAGAAATCCGTTTTGCCCAAGATCCTTTCCCGCTCTATCCAGATGAGGAACTCGTTGGAGAAGTAACGCGCTTGAAGGTCGTGGAGATGAATCAAGCGCTTCGGCTCAGAGCAATTCGAGACTTTACGGATGAGATTTCAGTATCCATAGATGGACAGGTACAGGAGCAAACAATTTCTCGCACTGCGGGAGAAGAGTGGTTATTTGAGGGTTCAGCTACCTATATTCCGCGTGTGGAAGTTGAAGTGATAGAGACAGTGACAGCTAAAGTGATGAAGCCAAATCAAGCACTGCGACTGATCGCGCGCCAAGACTGTATAGATCGTCAAGGAATTCGCCGCCGAGCTGGTGAAGAATGGCTGGTTCGTGAAGAAGGCGCATATCTCCCCGGTGTTGATGAAGAAGTCGTGGATATGCTAAAAGCCTACGTTCTTACCGAACGAAAAGCCCTACATCTTAGAGCCAGACGTACGTTTACCGATGTGTTTGGACGACAAAGACGTGCAGGCGATCAGTGGTTGGTCACCCTCGAAGATGCTGAAATTCACATCCCTGATGTCTATGAAGAAGTGGTGGGGGAGGTTGCAATTACAACCCTCGGCGATCGCGAGTGGTGCATTGTTCTCGATCCAATCGATCGCACGGGCAAGCCTCAGTTAGGTTTGCGAGAAGTACGTCAAGGTAGAGCTTCTTTCTTCCTGCATCCAGGCGAGTCTTTAGAGAATGGCATTCAAACGATTTATATTCTCGGCGAACAGGAATCACTCTTACTCAGGGCAAAAGAAGCCTTCAGCGAAGGCGAAGGTGAAACGAGCGAGCGTCAGCCAGGCGATCTATGGATGCTGGCGGGACCTAGAGACTATATTCCGCGTGTGGAGGTCGAGGTCGTAGAGCGCCGCAAAGCGATTCCCTTAGACAAGAATGAAGGGATTTACGTGCGCAATACCCAAACTGGAGAATTGCGTCTCGTCAGCGGGCCGCAAGCCTATATGCTCAGTCCCTACGAGCAACTGTGGGAAAAAGATTTGCCTGCTATCGTTGAAGAACTCCTCACAAAAAAAGGAAATCCTGTCAGCGATCGCGGTCAGCCTGTACTCAATCTTCAAGAGTACGCCCAAGGCATCGTGAAACGAGATCGCACCAGAGCTGTGGTATTTCACGTACCGCAAAATGCCGCCGTACAGTTGCACGATTACAAAGACAGAACTGCACGCACCGTATTTGGTCCCGATCTGGTCATGCTAGAGCCCGATGAGGCTTTTACCGTGTTGAGTTTGTCAGGAGGGAAGCCCAAGCAACCCAATCTGATCAAGTCCTTGGCTTTGTTGCTAGGTCCCGACTTTATGACCGATGTGTTTACCGTGGAAACCTGCGATCACGCACGTTTGCAACTCCAACTTTCTTACAACTGGTACTTTGATGTCGATCGCCACGATGAAGCGGCAGCAGCACATCTATTTCAAGTTCCTGATTTTGTCGGAGATGCTTGCAAGGCGATCGCTTCGCGGGTACGCGGTGCGGTTGCCAGTGTGAAGTTCGACGAGTTCCATCGCAATTCTGCCCGCATTATTCGCTTGGCTGTGTTTGGTACTGATGAGGAAGGTCATATTCGCGATGAGTTCCGTTTTCGCACGCATAACCTCGTGATTACCAATATTGACATCCAATCGGTAGAACCTGTAGATGAACGCACGTTAGAGAGCCTGCAAAAGTCTGTGCAAATTGCAATTCAAATTACGACGGATGCCCAAGAGGCGGCAGCGCGGCGTGATGCTGAGCGGATCGAACAAGAGGCTAAAGCCCGATTGGAACGGCAAATCATTGTCGATCGCGGTGCTGCCGAACTCGAACGCAAGCAACTTTTGGAATGTCAAGCTGAGAATGCGGCGATCGAGTCAACGGGGCACGCAACCGCCGAAGCCAGAGCGAAAGCGGAAGCAGCCAGAA
This sequence comes from Tumidithrix helvetica PCC 7403, assembly GCF_965232925.1. NCBI lineage: Bacteria > Bacillati > Cyanobacteriota > Cyanophyceae > Pseudanabaenales > Pseudanabaenaceae > Tumidithrix > Tumidithrix helvetica. The sequence continues at coordinate 13,041 of NZ_CBDDRA010000001.1, read as the reverse complement.
TTCAAGGTGAGTTAGCCGTGAATCTAGCACAGCAGGAAACCGAAGCCGCAAGGATTCGTTATGAAGCCGAACTCGCAAAGCTCACAGCTAATTATGAGGCGGAGCTGGCGCACCAACGCGCTTTGAATGAATTAGAAATTGCTAAAGCTACTGCCATGGCACAGATCAATACTGTGGAATTTCGAGAAAAAGTGGAAGCAATTGGAGCGGAAACGCTTAAGGCAATGGCACAGGCTGGGCCTGAGATGCAGGCTCGCTTATTACAATCCTTGGGACTCCAGAGTGTTTTAATCACGGATGGCAAAAATCCAATCAATTTATTTGGTACGGCAACTGGACTGATTGGTCAGTAGGATGCATTGTAAATTTAGTAGATTTATTTTGATTTTGTGGGCAGTTCGTAACGATTACGAACTGCCTCTTATGTTTAGAAGGAAGTTACTTCTTATCAGCAGACTAACTATTCACAGTGACAGTCTGACCGCCATTTTCAGCATGGTTCTCCTTGGTTTGATTCCATAAAAGCATTCCCATCAGTCCATCAACCAGACCTGCACCGTTGTTACCACTGACAGCGACATCAGGCACGACACGCACGCCGTTGTCGCCGATTACCTGCATGAGTTGTAAAGCGGTAAAGCCCTGCGCACCCAAAGCATTTACACCCGCTTGATAAACTTCGGCTTTGGCTTGACCCGTCACGCGAATGGATTCGGCTTCACCATTGGCTTCCATCACTCTGGAATTAGCCTCCAATTCCGAAATCTTCACGCCTTGCTCGGCAGTTACTACCTTCTGCTGAATATCTGCGAGGGCAGTTTCTCTGACCAACTCTTGACGTTGGGTTTGTGCAACGCGCTGTACTTCGTAGGTTTTTTGCTGTTCCTCGGCAATCTTGCGATCGGTTAAGGTTTGCATCAACTCGGGCGGCGGCGTAATCAGACCTATCAGGGTATCCACTGCCATGACATCATAGGCGCGGAGAGCTACCCGTACGTATTCTGCTGCCTCTGCTTGGCGATCGCTACGGGCTGTGAGGAAGTCAAGAATCGTATATTCCTGTGCCGAGTTGCGGAAGTAGTTACCGACAATGGGGCGCAGAACGTGATCGACGAGATTTTGCATCGAGCCGAGTCGCGAAATCACTTTGGGGGCATCCTGTGCGCCGACATGGATGATTTGGAATACCTCTAGATCGAAGGTGAAACCATCAAAGGAGAGTAATTTCAAGGCACTCAATTTAGTATCATAGCCATGATCGCTGTTGATCCGCGATGAGAAATTCAACACGATATTGGTGGTGGGCACGAGTTCCACCTTCATGATTTGCGTGTTGAGAGGATGTTTGCCGGGGTAAAGCGGATCGACCCAAACCCCCTTGTTGCCAACGTTAACGAGATTGCCATGGGTAAATGAATCGCCACTGACATCTTCATGCGATCGCCCTACGAAGGAAATCACCACACCTACATAACCTATGGGAACCTCAGTCATGGGAACCTGCTGAACCTCAGCAAACCAGGGATTGAGATTCCAAGAGCCCGAAAGAATCACTTGCTCTTGCAGACCTCTATGCCCCCCATTCTCGACAAACGATTGGGCTTTCTGGAAGTTGTCATGAGCTGGAACAATAGCCCCAGCAATCTCTCCCTCGTCAATGGGCGCACCATCTAGGGTAGTAACAATTCCCACCGTACTCGGATCGACCGTATGTACCAGCAACTGTTTAGGACTCATGCCATGCTGAGCGCAGTTTTTAGATGTGATTACACTAAATAGCGCCGTATTGATTCGATACGTACCCGCTGTCACAATTCCTAGTTGTCGCCCTTTTTCACCACCACTCGTAAGAAACTTGCGTGCATCTTGAAAATCGTCGCATTCCACGACTTTACCCAAAATGCGCTGGGGGGGAATGGGCAGACCATCATTAGCCAAGATTAGCCCGATTTCATTTTGCGGCACTTCCACCACGGGTTCTCTTTTGACATTATATTGCCAAGGGAAATAGCCAAAGTGCCAACCAGGGGGGAGCGTATCTGCTTGAAACCCTGCTTCTCCGTTGAGTGCCACCAACTGTCCTGGGGGAAGGCTACGACTAGAGAATTTCTTGACTACAATGCCAACCTCTCGTTCGCCCACCACAATTAAGCCTAAAATCCAACCAAGCTGGGGCAAAAAGAAAACCAGAAAGATTGCCCCACCCACAGGATAAATCCATATGGGCAGATCGAAACCAGCCATCTGGATGGGGATCGCAGTTTGCTCGTCTGTACGTTTGGCAGTTTGACTCGAATTTTGAGCGATTTGAGAAGGATCTTGTTGAAGTTTTTGAGCAGTCTCAAATAAAGGCTCAGACTTGGCTTCTAACTTATTGGGTGTGGAAGCAACAGAAGTCGTGTTTTTTGCCCTTTGAGAAATGCTGGAAGCAGTATTCGCCTGTGCGGAACTTGCTGAGAAAGTCACGCCTGTCGAAGCGATCGCAGCAATGAGTGCTGTAGCGAGGGATACAATCTTCGTGAATTGAGCGAACTTTAAATTGGTAACGATCGGTTTCATAAGCTTTAACCAAGTTATTTGCGTGTAGAGCGCACTATCACTATATTCAATCAGCCATAACGAGCCATCAGCGATCGATAAGCTACTTACGCAATTCTTTACGTTTCTTTACAATTGAAGCTGAATCCCAAGGCTTTGCTCCACTTTCTGGAAAGTGTGCTAGGTTAGTGGGGTGAGAATTAAGTATCGGTTGCGGCATTTGTTTATCGTATTAGCGAGTTTTTCGTGTTTTGCATTGGCAGGCTTCCCTCCGAAATTTCACTCTCTACACACTTCTAAGTTTTGGAGATAATTTATGTCAATTTACGTTGGTAACCTATCCTATGAGGTTACAGAGGCTGACCTAAGCGCTGCATTTGCAGAGTATGGCACAGTCAAGCGTGTTCAGCTCCCTACCGATCGCGAAACGGGTCGCATGCGTGGCTTTGGTTTTGTCGAAATGGGAACGGAAACAGAGGAAACGGCTGCCATCGAAGCTCTTGACGGAGCAGAATGGATGGGTCGCGATCTGAAAGTCAACAAGGCTAAGCCTCGTGAAGACAGAGGTTCATTTGGTGGTGGTGGACGTAGAGGCAACAGCTTCTCACGTAACTACTAAATCTTGAATTTCAATTCTTTGGATTTTAGATCGAATGTCGTAAATTCATGGCTGTAAGAAAGAACTGAAAGGTTCAATTTTCACCAAATAAATTTATCTGACCACAAAAGGCTCAAGCAGCAATGTTTGAGCCTTTTGCTACGATCGGCGATCGCTCTATTTGGGATCGCTCTATTTGGGATAGATCAGAGGATACTGGGCGGGATCGATCGCGCGTCCATCACAGCTAAATTTGGCGCGATATTCTTGCAAGACAAATTGCTCGTTCTCAAATTTGTACTTGGCAAAAGTACCGCAGTCACCCACACCCCTCGACTTGGTGTAATTGCTCAAAATGCCCGTACTGGCGTTAAACTTTGGCAGCCCTGCAAACTGCGTAGTAGTAGTTTTAAGAATTCGACCATCTTCTTGCTTAAAGTCATCCAAACTGAGCAGGCGAATCTCTTTGGTGTTAGCGTTATAGAGAACCAGCGCGTAAGAGCCCTGATAGGCTGCAAAAAAACATTGCACCATCACCAAATACTTATCTTGCCCCAGATTGTAGATTTTAGAATGCTGACTTGCATCTGATTCTCTAAAGTTGGAATCGCAGATCCCAAACCTGGCGCGATCGCGTAAAACTGCTTGCAGAGGTTCCTCTCGATCTGGACGAACTGCCGAGTTGCCTTTGTATCCGAGATAACGTAATAGGGGCTCGAACTTAATCAAACCATTGGGAAAAGTTATTCGTAAAGAAGGTGCGAGATTTTGGGCGGTGGGGATTTCAATCGTATAGGTATAGCCCTCGTTCTGAAATTCGATGATATCTTCCCTGAGTGGATTAGAGGATTTTCCATCAAGGCTAATACCACTGGAACCATCCATATTTTTGCTGATATACCAACGAGGGCGATCGGGAAGTTGCTCCTCCGCACACAAATATATTTTGAAGTTGCGCGTTTCCGTATAAGCAAATAGAATGCTGTCGGAATGGGCATTTTGACAAACGCGATCGCTTCCCAATTCTTTAAGATCGCCGATCGCAAGGACTCTAGTCGTTGGAGCAGCCTCGGTCGTTGGGGAGGTTACGGGCTTGGGTGTGGTCGGGATCGCAGAGGGAGTTTGTGTAGGTTGGGGCGTGCTTGCAGGACTGGAACTAGCATTCGGTGCGGGAGATGTGCAACTCCAAGAAGTCAGCGCGATCGCTCCCAGACTAAGCCCCAGTTGCAAAAGTTTTTTCATAATCCTCGCCGATCAGATGTTCTTCAAAAAATTCCGTACAGATACCATTGGCGCCAAAAACATCATCCCATCTATCGGTTGGTTTGGCTTTCACGCCCAAATTGCGTCCAATCACAACACAGAACCATTGCAAAAACCGATCCATGTTTTCTAGGAATTTGCGATCGCATTTTTGCAGGTCGCTCCATGTCGTGCGGTTGCCCAATCGACGGGCTTCTTCTAAGGTTCGCACTAAGAGCGAAGATTTGCCCATGCGATCGGGAGACTTGAAACGAAAGAGAGCATGGAGGCGGGCGATCGCTTCGTAGGCGCCTTCTTCTTGAGGCGATCGGGGAATGTAGAATTGCAAACCAATTCGTACCGTTCCTTCGGGTTCTTCTAGCGCGATCTGGAGTGGTAAAACTTGGTTGGGGATGCGATTCCCATTTTGGGGATGTGTTCCGCCGTGGCGTTCTATCAGAACTGGTGTTTGAACTTCGGGAATATTTTTTAAGGCGATGCGATTTTTGCCCAACTCAAAGGCATCCTTCGCCGATTTGCCTTCAAACAGTGCGCCATAAAATCCCTTGGCAAATGCGATCGCTGCCGTATCGCCAATTGCCTGATTTATGCCCAAGACGTAGGGCACATGATGGGCGATCGCCTCTGCCTGCACCTGAGAGAAACAAGCATTTAACACGACGCAATCAATACCATTTTGGAGAATGCGAAACAGTTCCGCGAGGGGTTCTGTGGCAACCAGTTCCCATGTGCCTGCATCCGTTTCTAAAACCAATCCATTCTCTGCTGCCCCATGTCCCGAAAAATGCACCACTTTGGGTGCTTCTTGAATCAAAACGGGTTGCAGATCCTCAATCCGTAAGGCTCCTTTTGCCACAATCGCAAAGCGATCGCGTAACGTCGATTTTTGACAACAGGTCTCGATTTCGCGAAATTCTGCCTCTACCCGCAAGCGATCGGTATTGGTTGGATTGGCTGATAGCAGCAGTACTTTGTTGATTGCCATAGCGGGGAATGTTTAAAAATTAGGCAGGTTTCTTGGGAAATGCACACTTAACCGTAATTTTGAGGTTGGAACTAGCGCCACCTGAGGCGATGATTCAAATTCTCCTAAAGCGACTTGCTTAACTTCTCAAACACTCTCTTACAGTTTTCTTATGTATCTTCTCATACGCAAATCGATTTCTCAGCGATCGCTTTAAACTTCAATCACAGTATTTGTTTTTGCCGCTTTTTCGGCAGCGCAGGCGACTGCGATCGCGTGGAGCGAACTGTCCGAATTGGTATAGAGTGGAACGCCATCAAACAAATAGTCTAAAACATTTTCTGTATCGCGTTTAAACAGACCCTTAGGACTATCGACGGTAAGTACGGTTTCACCATCTGCCGTAATTAATTTGCCCGACTCACCCTCAAATAAAACAGCACCACTGCTACCTTGAATCTCCATACTGCGCTCTGATTTCCACAGATGTTCGCCTTTGCTGTAGCTAATATCGGCAACTAGCCCACTGACAAACTGAAGCTGGGCGTTGCAAATACAAGAAGTATATCGTCGAGGCAAGGCATCGCCTTGATAGCGCAACTGACAAGCAACCGACTTGACTTTACCAAATAGAGCCGTCAATCGATGCACGCGCGAAACTGCGGCGACCAAGGGAAACCCAAACAGCTCTGGCATATAGGTCCATTTATCTGGGGCTGGACGCTGGGGATTTTGAGTCACATAACGCGCATAAAATGGCTCCCCTAGGTCTGGCAAAACCTTTGTGACAGTTTGATGAACCGCACCGAGCAGTTCGAGATGTTCGACATGGAGGAGTAAATGGTTGGCTTGAGCCAATTGCACGAGAGCTTCCGCTTCGAAATAGCTAAAGGCTAGAGGATATTCGACAATGACATGCTTACCCGCTCTAAGTGCTTGAGCCACAACTGCACCGTGATCGCGATTGACATTGGCAACAACCACGAGATCGAGATCGGGTCTGACCACTAGCTCAGACCAATAGGAATGGGCTTCGATATTAAAGGCTTGGGCAAGGGCATTGGCTTTGTCGGCGCTACCTGCGATCGCTTTGAGTTGTACCCTCGGATCTTGGCTTAAAATTTCAGCGCGTAACTTGGCAACAAAGCCAGTACCAACAATACCAACGCGTAAGGGTGAAGTTAGTTTACTCAAAGAATTAGAAATCCCAATCAATGGCTAGCGGATGCGGCGAGATCTAGAAGGGGGCAAGCGTTTTTGCTTTGTCCGAAAGATCCGGCGACCAGCAGTCGTATTTGCCCAAATTGCCACTTTTTCCCAGACAGGCTCAGAAACAAAGCGATTTGCCAGTGCTGAGAGGGTCATAATTGCGACCACGGGAAACATGGCTGCCAGTGAGTTACTATCACGGCTGCCGATAAATAGGAAAACGACCGAGGTTACTAGGGCTGAGACCAGAAGAAACTGGAATTTAGTCATAGAGATTCCAAACGACTGACAAAATGAATATTAACCGAGAGACCTATAGAGATTTTAGCCTACAAAGATTAGCCACAATATACACTACCGCCGATCGCAGATCGTCAAAGCGATCGCAGTCTCAGCGCTGTAGTCAACCGTAGCAAGCTAAGGTAGCTGAAGTGCTTCAGGCAATTAACCTGTAATAGTTGTGCCATTCTTGGCGATCGCGAGGCATTTCGCTGTCGAAATCATACCCGTTTCTTGCCAAGCCGCACGCATTGCTTCTGCTACTGCTTCTATTTTAGCAGGGCTACCAAGCGCTAATAGGGTTGGGCCAGCCCCACTGATCACCATGCCATAGGCTCCTGCCTCGATCGTCGCTTTCTGGACGGCTTCCATCCCCGGAATTAGGCTTTGACGGTAGGGTTGATGGAGGCGATCTTGCAAGCCCGATTGCAGCCAATCTTGATTGCCCGTGGTAAGGGCGTGGGTTAACAGGGCTAAGTGCGAGGCATTAAAGATGGCATCTTTCATCGGAACGTCGCGGGGCAAAACTTGACGGGCTTTGGCAGTCGAAAGCTCAAAGTTGGGAATGGCGATCGCGATCGCCACCTGTTTATGCCAGTTAATTGGACAAAATTCCCATCCGCCACTTTTATTGGAAGCCATCAAATAGCAGCCGCCTAACATGGCAGGTACGACATTATCGGGATGTCCCTCCATGTCGATCGCCAATTGCAGCAAATCTTTTTGATCTAGAGGGGAGCCAGCCAAGAGATTTGCCCCTACCAATCCACCCACAATTGCCGTTGCCGAGCTACCTAACCCCCTTGCTAGCGGAACCTGAGCATCAATATGTAGAGAGATAATTGGTTTTGGCTGACCGATATGGGCATAAAACTTTTCTAAGCTCTCGTAAACAAGGTTGGATTTATTTTTCGCAACTTTATCTGCCCCTGCCCCAGAGGCTGTAATCTTCAGCTCGTCTGACACCGCAAACTGAAACTTGTTATAAAGCGATAGGGCTGCACCTAAACAGTCAAACCCGGGACCAAGATTACCAGTGGTGGCAGGAACTGAGACTTCAAACATAGGCTTAGACTGAAATTATTAACAAATAAGGAGCATAGCGATTCTACATCGCGCCATCTTAGCTTCTGTGTACCTCGTCGTAAAGAATGTATAAGAGATCGCAATAAGTTATTCGTTAAGGACAATCATGCTACTTGGAAGACTTTCAAGAAAATGGGTGGTTACAACTTGGAGAGCTTCTGAAATTGCCTCACGGGATACGCGTCCGCGAAATCCCTGCACAATGTTATCCATACTTTCACCTGTAGCTAGCCGTTCGATCGCGCCTGTAATTTCGATGCGCGTATATTTGAAGGTTGGGCGATCGCCACAAACTCCAACGGCTCGAACGACGTATTGTCCAAGTGGATAATAGCTATAGGGTTCTCCGTTAAGGATCTCTGTGTTTAGCGATCGCATACAAGGTTTTGAGTTCACTGGCTACACTATATTGTAAACAATGTGATTATTTTTTACGATTGCAGCAAATAAAGCACGAGCTATCGCATTTGTTTTGGGCAGAGTCGCGATCTACATCAGACTAGCTAAAGGTGATTGCTAAATCGACCTAACTTAATTTTCTTGTAAAATGTTAGCAGTATGTATTTCGGGTGATTTATATGGAAGTTATTGCTGAAAATCTCTATACTGTCCAAAAGATCGAGGCAATTTTGAAAAGGCTCTCACCTGAACGGTTGCGCGTGGCTGCTGATTTTTTAGCTTATCTGGACGAAAGAGAAAGCAATGAGGCAACAGATGAGTTATTGAGTATTCCTAACTTTGAAAATGACTTTCAAGAGGCTTTACGAGAGGTTGAAAGAGGGGATGTAGTTTCTTTCAAAAGTATTCGCCGCCATGTATGAGATATTGATGACTCGTAAGGCTCAAAAGTTCTACGATAAAGCTGAGAATGAGTTAGTCCTTCAATTGAATGAATGCTTTGATAATTTGAGTCAAAACCCTTATCAAGGTTCTGATATTAAGAAACTAAAAGGAAATTTTTTGGGCTATTGGCGATATCGCATTGGTGATTACAGAGTGGTTTATCTCGTTGATGAGAAAAGCAAGAATATTACAATCTTCTTGATCGCCCATCGGAAGGATGTGTATAGGTGAGATATTACAAGCATAGTTGCTACTCAATCACTCTGCCTCAATTGTAACCTTCTTAATGCCTCTGCCATGAATATTGAAAAACTTAAGGAATTGCTAGGAAGGAAAGAGGGGTTAAAGTTTGACTTCAAGCGACAGTTGAACATGGTTGATTCATCTGACAAGTCAATGAAAGCTAAATTTCAAGATGAGTTTGTTAGAGATGTTTTGGCTTTAGTAAATGGGAATATTGGTACTGCTGGGGAAACGGCATTTTTGATTGTTGGAGTTGAAGACAAACTGAAATCTGATGGAACAAGAGACTTGTATGATTGTAGTCACATTACATTGACTCCTAAAGAAATCCTTCAAAAAGTTAATGCTTGCTGTAATCCACCTATTCCTGATATCCAATGCAAATTCATAGAGATGGATAGTAAACAACTATTCATAGTATCTATTCCGCCCACACCTTATTTGCATGAAACAACCCGCGATCTGATGCTCCCTAATGGAACGCGATATCCGAAAAGCACTGTTTTTATCCGTCGTGGTGAAGAGATCCATCAAGCCACTATTAATGAAATAGATGAAATAAGAAAAGAAAAGCAACTAGCAATGGATTGTGCAAAAGCAAATGGTGTGATGAGTTTGGAGGAAGGGAATTATCTAGAGGCTGTTAAGCAGAAATATCAAGATTGGTGGGAAGATTCTTATTCTTTCATGAATGAAATTAATAATGCACCTTGGCAGGAGCTTGAACTAACTGTAAAGGTGCCTAAGTCTAAACTCAATAATGAGACTAATTCACTTTCAGCGAGTGATGATGATAAGACAGCTATATTGCCAATTTTAGATGCACTTAGCCAAGTTTCAAGCGAACGAGTTTTAATTGTTGGTAAAGCAGGAGCGGGTAAATCAACTATTTTAGCTAAAGTTTTGCTTGAAGCGGCAAAAGAAGCACTACAAAATCCAAATTCTCCTATTCCACTATTAATTAAGTTAAAAGATTATCAGAATCAGTCAGATTTTTTACTATTGATTAGAGATGCATTTGAAGGATTTGAATTTTTGGAAGAGATGCAGGAAAGTGAACAGATAACTTATATAAAGAGACTTATTAAGTATAAGCGGTTAGTGCTGCTTGCAGATGGTGTTAATGAGTTATCAAGTGATGGATATAGAGCTTTTAAGTATTTCTGTGGTGATCATCTCCCGATGATTGCAACTACACGCGATATTAATGTAGGTAATTTAGGCATCCAGACAAAGCTAGAAATTCAACCATTAAGCTCTGAAAAGGTTAAAGACTTTTTTAGTGAAAAATTACCCGATCATCATGGTAATAGTCGGGTTCAGGAGTTATGCGATCGCGTGCGTGATTTTGGGCAAACTCCTCTGATGGTTTGGATGTTATACATTATTTTTAAGCAAAATCCTCTTAAAGAGACTCCTAATACTCGTGGAGAAGCTTACCAGGAATTTACAGATATCTATTCCAGAGAAGCGAAAGATGAAGTTGATTGGGTTGTTTTGACCGAGATGCGATCCCAGTTAAGCTTACTTGCATTTGAAATGACTCGTTCTGAAAAGCCTTTTAATGAAGGAGATGTTCTGACCTTGATTGGCAGAGAAAAAATACGGAAAAATTTATTGAGCAATCATTTATTACAATGTAATGGAACTGCTGGTAGTCGTAAAGTTCAGTTTTGCCATCCATCGCTTCAAGAGTACTATGCGGCAGAGTATATACTTGCTAAGCTACCTGAACTTATAGAAAAAAAAGAAGATCAGAAATATACGCCATTTCAGATGGATTATCTCAATTATCTAAAATGGACTGAGGCGATCGCTATCATGCTTGGGTTCCCAGACATCAATGATTTAGTAGAACAAGTCGTACAACAAGCTTTAGATGTTGATTTATTTTTGGGCGCAAGACTATCAGGTGAGGCAAAAGCAGAAATTCAGGAGACAACAGTTAAGCTAGTTGAAAATATTAATACGACTGACCTTGTTAAAATTACGCTTTTAGAAAAAACTGAGTCAATTCAATCTGTCGATGGGTTCAAAACTTTACTCAGCCATCAAAATGAAAATGTTCGTAGAAGAGCGGCTTGGGCATTAAGAAAAATGCCTTGCGATGTAATTATTACTCTATCGGAGATTGCTTTGAAAGACTCAGCCCCTAAAATTCGAGAAAATATAGTTTGGGCTTTAGGTGACTCTAAGAATAACATTGCAATCCCAATTTTGGATAGAGTGTTACAAAATGACTCATCAGTAGATGTTCGCCTAAGAGCGGTATTCGCATTGCAAAAATTTGTGAATGAAGAAGCAATTCTTAGCTTACTCAAAGCGACAGAAAATCCTGAACGTCAAATAAAGAGACTAGCAGTTGAAACATTAAAAGAACTTGATCGCCAAAAGGTTCTAAATACCTTGTCTAAAGTTTTATCTAGTAAAGATGTATCACTTAAAATAACTGTAGTAAAAATGTTGAGGGAATTAGGTGGTAGCGAAGTTATTCCTCTCTTAAACGAAGCACGTTTAGATTTAGATCATTATGTTCATTTGGAATCTGAACATTCATTGGAATTTGTGAGAGATCAAATATCTTTGCAAATCCAGAAAAATATAAAGTCTTCACGTCTTAATCATGAGGCAATACAAAAAAGAGAAGCAGAACAGTGTATTTCTGCTTTAAAATCTAATATTCCCATTCAAAGAGGTAATGCAATCCAGAAATTGTATACCTTCTTGGGAAGAGATGCGCTGTCAAAAGTAATAGAAGCATTGAGTGATTCAGATAGTTGGGTTCAACTTAGTGCTTGCAATATTTTAGATGCTAAATTAATTCGACAATTTCCAGAAGAAATTGAAATTCTAAGTAAAGCCATACCACAATTAATTAAAATCATTGAGAATGAAAATCCCTCGAATAAGGCGTGTGCAGCATCAGCTTTAGGACAACTCGGAGATAAAAAAGCATGTCCATCTCTATTAAAAGCCATAAGATGCGAAGACTCTACTACTCGTAGAAATGTATTAGAAGCTCTTATTAAATTAGGTTGTCCAGAGGTGAAAATAGAACTTCTCAAGGCATTAAAAGATCCTGACTTCTTAGTAAGGTCTTCTGCAATTATTGAATTAGGGTCAATTCAAGATAGAGAATCAATTCCAGACCTAATCAATCTACAAAAGATCCTGATGAGCTAGTTCAAGATTCTGTATATCAGGCTTTCAGTCAATTTCAAAAAGATTCTGCTGCTGAGTATTTACCTCAGTTATTTGAACTCGTCAAAACTGAGTTTGGTGTACAGGCACTATATTCGATCGCTTCCATTCAGTTAAATTGCCAGTATTACAACTATGAAGTCGCCCATCTTTCTGAATTAGAAACACAAAAAGGAGAAAATCTTTACTTGTCAACACAAGGAAAACCCATAGTCAATTATTTTGACCAAAGCCACTCAACTATAGGCGTTGGCTATGCTGCTGAAAATAGCAATATCAAATTTAACCAAATTATCAAAGATATAACTAGAAAGGACTAACCATCATGACTGACAAACAACCAATCATCAACTTCAATCAAAACAATGCAACTATCGGTGTCAACTATGCTGCTGAAAATAGTAATATCAAATTTCAGCAAAATGTAAATATAACCGAACAAGACCTTGCTGTAGCTGCCCAAAAGATTCAAGACATATTAAATCAGCTTGCTCAAACCTATCCTCCTACTACTGAGACTCAAAAGGAGAGTTTCGTTCACAAATTCTTAGAACTGCTTGAATCCACACCTGACCTGATCAAAGTGATTCTTGCAGGTGGCATTGAATGGGTAAAAGTTCAATGTCCTCCTGCTGGAATTCCTATTGAGATGTCACGTCGCCTCTATGAAGCAGTAAGAGAACATCATAACCAATCATATCGCGGTTTTCAAGAAAGTACGGACACAAGGTAGAATTAGAGAAAAGAGGAAAAGAATGGGAGTCGCATATTCAGAAGACCTGAGAAAATGCATCATCAAAGCACATGAAGAAGGGCA